>DQVY01000244.1 GCA_015661535.1 Sulfurovum sp.
ATAACGGCTTTGGTGAAGCATTAGACAAAAAACTTCAAACCATTGCTTCGGACTCCATGAATGTTATAGCAAGTACAGCCTACTACTATCTGCAAGATATGGCACATATTAGTGAGCGTGTCTGGAAAAACCAGGCCTGTAACCCTGAGTACTTCACCTATGATGCAGCACTCGAACCCAAAGTACCTTTGTTAGATCTAAGTGCATGTGATCCTCAGGCAAGAGGAGTAACAAAGAGTGGCATCGTTATCCCTTACAATCCTAATTTTCCCAAGGCACTCTACCCTTACGCTGCAAAACCAGATGGCTGTAGTGCAGAAGGGCTTCAAGACCTTTATGACCAGTCCAACGATCTGTCAAATGACGCTAAATGGTTTGAAAGCGTCTGTGACGAACATGACAGATGTTACTACACTGAAGGTACTACCTCTAAAGAGTGTAATGCAAAGTTTATAGTAGAGATCATGGATGCCTGTAATAAGATAGAAACAAAAGATACACTTCGTTATGCGGGTATAAAAAATGCATTTTGTACTATGAAGGGATTTTGGATAGCATCTGGTGCCAATGCCTGTGCCAGAAAATACTTTGACAATGCACAAAAAAAACAAAAAGCTTACAATCGCTGGGTGGAAAGATATGAAAAAGCCTACAGAACGTTAGAGAAAAAACAAAAAACACAACATAAAGGTCACTAAAATGGCAGAAAAATTCCAGATAGAAACACGTTCCAAACTCTTAGCCTTTTTATTTACAGCACTCTCAGGCTGGTCTAAAAAGAAAGTTAAACAGCGTTTACAAAATGCAACGGTCACGGTCAATGGTGTGGTCACCACCAAACATGACTTTATAGTAGAGATCGGGGATGTAGTAGAAGTAGATGGTGTGCCCGGCACATTCTCTAAAAAAACTTCTGCAGAGACACTTAGGAACCTTGAAATCCTTTACCAGGACAAAGACCTCATAGCCATTAACAAACCTGCCGGACTTTTATCTGTAGGTACAACACAGGAGACAAAACAACATGCCCTCGCCCTACTGAGAAAACAACTCTCAAGGGTAAAAAGTGCAGTGAAACTTTGGCCTGTACATAGACTTGACAGAGAAACTTCCGGTGTCTTGCTCTTTGCTACGTCAAAAGAGCTTCGTGAGGCAGTCATGGACAAATGGTCTGTGTCGGAGAAAACCTACCTGGCCATTATAGAAGGCAGTCCCAAAGAGAGTACAGGAACGATCACCGAACCTTTACGTCTCGATGAAAAAGAGTACCGTATGCACGTAGGTGCACACAAAGAGGCTAAACCTGCCATCACCCACTACAAAGTTTTAGAGTCTACAGACAAACGAAGCCTGCTTGAGGTACGCATAGAAACAGGTAGACAACACCAAATACGTGCCCATATGGCATGGTTAGGCCATAGTATTGTAGGTGATGAACGCTATGGGACCAAAGGGGGAAGAATGGGTCTGCATGCCTTACGTCTTTCTACTATTCACCCAAAAATGAAAAAAAACATGACCTTTGAAGTGGATGCACCTCGTGATTTTTATGGGTTATTAAAATACTAAGAGTCAATAAATGATGACTGAATTTTTGGGATGATGTTCAATACTTAACGGTGCTATATTACTGATCTCTGCAATTTTCATTGTTGTTGCACGGAAAAATAGCTTTAAATATTCATCATACATTATTTAACATTGACAATGAGTATCTTAAAAAATCCTATTTCCAATATTTGGCACAATATAAAATTCTTATTATTGTGTTTAATATTGTTCCATACTTTGCTTTAAAAATCATAAGTTAATTTACTCTAAGATCCACGCTCTTGCCTCTCCAATTTTGTCATATTTAAAACTTTTGATCTCTGCTTGTACAAAATGGGAAGAGAAGTGTTCACCCAAAGCACCAATCTTAGAGTTTGTCACCATTGCCAATTTTTTAATTTTCTTGTGATGGTTTTTTACAAAATTAAAATGTCTGCTCATTGCTGCAAAGTTTTCCCATCCAGGGAAAGACTCTGTATAGATGATCACCCCGTTCAAATTACCTTCAGCTTCAATAAATGGATCAATAATCTTTACCGCTTTATCAAAATCTTCTTTTGTGAGCGCGCCATTTGGCTGTAATGTCACCACTTTTGTCTCTTTATCTAGTATAACATTTAACATTGTCTCTCCTTATTACCGCACCAACTAAACATATCAATTTGTTGACATGTTTAGTTGGTGTGTAATATAATTAAATTTTATAGTATTATAGTTGGAATTGGTTAACAGAAAGTCCGAACATTTTGCTATAATATGTTTTATAACGTAATACCCCAAGGACACACCATCAAAGCATTTGAAAAATTTAACCTCCATCCAAACATCCTCAAAGCCATCGCCAATGAGAAATATGAGAATGCCACTGCCATTCAAAACAAGGTCATTCCTGCTGCGATGAAGGGTGCAGATGTACTGGGTGCTTCTAAATCTGGTACAGGAAAAACGGCAGCCTTTGTCTTGCCCCTGCTCAACAAGCTGCAAAAAGTAGTCAAAAAAGATGAAAAAGTAGTACGTGCACTTATCATAGTGCCTACCATCGAACTCGCAGACCAAGTCTCTCGGACCATTGTCAGCTTTTCAAAGTACTTAGACATTCAAACAGTAAAGGTACAAGGCGGGTCAAAAAAAATTGACCAGATTCAACGTATTAAGCAAGGTGTCGACATTGTAGTTGCTACACCAGGGCGTTTACAAGACTTCATCAACGACAAAAAAATAAACCTCGAACATGTCAATACTGTCATACTTGATGAAGCCGATACCATGCTGGACCTTGGTTTTTTAGCTGAGATCAAAAACATTTTAAAAGCCTGTCCAAGCCAAAAACAAATGATGTGTTTTTCAGCGACTATTTCACAAAACATCAAAAAACTTGCCAAAGAGTTTTTACGTGACCCTGCCATTGTAGAGGTAAGCAACAGACGTGATGTGGTCAATATGATCAAACACAGAGCCTACAAAGTAGACAAAAAAAGAAAAGCAGAACTTGCACTCAAACTTGTAAAAGATCTAGGTGTGGGGCAAGTGCTCATCTTTGTGAACAAAAAAGAGACCGCAGATAAACTTTTTGAGTACTTCAAAAGCCATGAAATATGGACAACCATCCTTCATGGAGACATCAAACGCGGAGGACGCGCCAAAGCACTTACCCTCTTTAAAGGGGGTAAGTCACAAGTCCTCATAGCTACAGACATAGCTGCAAGGGGCATAGACATACCTGAACTCCCTATGGTCATTAACTACGACTTACCGGAACTTACCGATGACTTTACCCACCGTGTAGGACGTACAGGACGGGCAAACCATAAAGGCGGTGTCATTACCCTGCTTACCATTCATGACTACAATGCTTTTTCTACCATAGAAAAACACTTGAAACTCAATGTCAAGCGTGACATTATGCCAGGCTTTGAGATCACCGATAAACAGCCTAGACAGGCACGTCCACGTAAAAAGAAGTTGAGTGAGAAAAAAGGGAAGATCGACTACGACAAAAAAAGAAGATACACCTACGCTGCGCACAAGAAAAAGAAAGAAGAGAGAAAAGGGATAAAGAAGAAATAATATTGATGTCTACTATACTAAAAAACACACCTTTCTCTTTAGTCCTTTCAGGTGGAGGGGCCTTAGGTATTGCACACCTTGGCATTTTGCATGACTTGGAACAACAAACCCTCATACCTTCAGAACTTATAGGTACAAGTATGGGCGGTATCATCGCTGCATGTCTTGCCATAGGCATGAATGAAGCTGCCATTTACAAAGAGATACAAGCCTTCTCTTCTTTAACCAAATGGATCAAATTTTCCATTTCTGGCAATGCGATCATCAACAACGATAAAATCGAAAATATATTTACAAAGTTATTTGAAGAAAGAAAAATGCATGAGGTTGAGATACCTTTAAAGCTCATCGCTACAAACCTTCTTAATGGACACAAACGTGTCTTTACTGCAGAAGATGACATCTGCATTAAAGATGCTGTCTTGGCTACCATGGCAATACCTGGGGTTTTTGATGAGCATGTCATAGAGGGTGAAACCTTTGGTGATGGTTTTTTATGTGAAAATTTAGGCGTGAATGAAGCCAGCTATGAGAACATATTGGCGGTAGATGTTCTGGGTGAAAACTCTTTTGAACAGAACATGCCTGACAATTTTTTTAAAACTGCCAATGTCATGCAAATGTTTGAAAAGTCCATGCGGCTTTTAATTTACAACCAAACCCAAACACATCTTAGAAATAGCACTAAAAATATTACCTTGATTGAGCCTGCAACCAAGGCATTTAATACCTTTTCATTTCATAAACATGAAGAGATACGCGCCTTGGGATTGGGTTTACTTTAGAGGTGCCCTTTAGGCATTACTGCTGTCAGGTGAGACCTTTATTTTCGTAGTCTTGCCCTCTTTTTTCTCTATTTTTGTTTTTTCTGTTTTTACTTTCTCTGTATTTGCACTCTTTTCTTTTTTTGTTTCATCACCTTTAGGTGTCAGAGGAGTAGACGTTTTTCTCGGTTTAATGCTGATAGATGGTGCAGCCTTTGCTTTCTTCTTTTGAAGCGTGATAACAAAAAAACCATTTTCATAGCTTCCTTTTAAACTGTTTACATCTGCATCAACCGGTAATGTCTCACTGCGTTGTATCATATACATAGAATGCTGTTGCATCTTCATGTGAGATTTTTCTGTTTTCTGTACACTTTCAATGCTTGCTGTTAAATGCAAAATACCATTCTCTATGCTCACATCAATTTGATTGTTGTCATTTTTAGGAATCTGTGTATTGTAGGCATAATAATTGCCTTTATCTTGAAAACCTGCATTTTTAAATGCCATTGGGTTAGCTGTCATACTGCTTTTGTGTATTTGCTTGTTCCAGAGTTGGGTACGCTGATTCATACGCTCTTGCATACGTGCAAAGACTTTGTCCATCTCTTTTTGCATTTGGTACATCTCTTTAAAAATGTCATCGCCAAAAGGGTCGTTAAAAAAAGGATCATTTGCCTGAAGTGAGACCGCTGCGACTAGTGGTAAAACCAAAAGTGAAAGTTTTTTACTTAACATGTTTTGCTCCTTAGATCATATTTTCAAAATTATAAAAAAGGAAGGTTAATCGTTTTTTAACATCATAAAATTCACTAAACTATACGCTATAATGATGTTTAAATTGAGGGGACCTATAAACCCTATAAAGGAAGTGTAAATGATAGAAGATGGTTTTAGCTACCTTGCAGCACTCATGATGATCTCCGCAACAGTCGTTTACATAGAGAAAAAAACCCAATACAAGATCTTTGAATACCTTCCGGCTATTGTCATTATTTACTTTATAGTCATGTTAGCCTCTACCTTTGGGGTATGGGAAAAAACCGAGTCCGTCACAGCAAGCTATAAAACCGTAAAAAGCAACCTGCTTCCTGCTATGATCTTCCTCATGTTACTGCTTGCAGATATGCGTGAGATCTTTAAACTGGGTAAAAAAATGTTACTCACTTTCTTTTTGGCTTCACTGAGTATTGCCCTTGGCTTCATCGGTATGTTTGCTCTCTTTCACGCTTCTTTTGGTCCGGAATCATGGAAACCCTTTGCAGCACTCTCAGGCTCATGGATGGGAGGCACAGCCAACATGGTTGCCATACAAGGTGCACTTTCTTTGCCCGACTCCGCAATGGGTTACACCCTGCTTATTGACTCCATAGACTACGCTATCTGGGTGATGATAGTCCTGGCCCTTGTTCCCTTTGCAAAAAAGTTCAACACGTGGAGCAAAGCCGATACTTCTGTCATCGACGAAGTGGGAGAAAGATTGGCTCTCAAAGAAGCAGACAAGCAGCCCATCACTTTTGACGGACTCTTTTTTCTATTGGGAACAGCCCTCTTTGTCTCAGCATTGGCACAATACAGTGCAGGTTTTTTGCCCACTACTGACTTCCTTACCAACACCACATGGGTGGTCATCATCGCAACCCTTGCAGGCATACTTTTTGCCATGTCTCCCCTAGCCAAGATCTCCGGCTCCTCAGAGTTAGCCAACATCATGCTCTACCTCATGGTAGCCCTCATCGCCAGCCGTGCCAACTTCGCAGAACTCACCCAGGCACCTCTTTACATCTTCGCCGGGTTTGTCATCATCACCATACATGTCACCATCATGATCATCTTCGCCAAACTCTTCAAACTTGACCTCTTCTCTTTAGGTGTAGCCTCTCTAGCCAACATAGGAGGCATAGCCTCAGCCCCCATCCTGGCCTCAGCCTACTCCAGAGCCCTCATCCCCATAGGTGTCCTTATGGCAATGATGGGGTACATACTTGGTACCTTTGGCGGTTTGATGGTTGGGAAGGTTTTGGAGAGTATTGGTACACTATAAA
>DQVY01000229.1 GCA_015661535.1 Sulfurovum sp.
CCGCAGTAATAAAAAGTGCATCTGCATCTTCAAGTATCTGTTTGGCTTTTTTAAATTTGTCTGTGAGTTCTTTTATAGGTTTCATAGGAAGATCATATCATTCTAGAGTAAGATTGTAAGTTATTTTCCAATGGCAGTAGCCCCTGATCCCTTCAAGAGAAAACTGTTTGCTGCAAAGAACAAATGTATTGGAAAATAACTACATGATTATAGTAGCCAATTTACACTTAGTACTTATAGTTAAAAAGTAAATATTATCATTATTTTTTATTATTATATTTATAAATTTACTTTAAATTGTATGAAACTAAACTATTAACGGTACAAAAACAAAGCCGTAAAATGTTTCTTTTTCAATATATGTTTCGGAGACTTTTTTGAATTTTACTATGGATTTTCCTATCGGCATAACCAGTATACCGCCAACTTTAAGCTGTAAAAACAGTGACTCCGGGATCTCTTCTGCAGAAGCAGAGACAAGAATTTTGTCGAAGAGCTGACCCGGCAGACCAAGTTTATCTCCTGCTTTTACAATACTGCAATTACTTTGTTCAGTGAACGAAGAAAGGTTCTTTCTGCCCTGTACCACCAGTTCATCAATGCGTTCGAGTCCTATGATCTTTCCCGACTCTCCTGCAAGATGACACAGTAATGCTGTTGTCCACCCTGACCCCGAACCGATGTCCAGAACAGTATCTCCATGTTTTACCTGAAGAAGTTCCAGCATAAATGCAACCGTAGAGGGTTGTGAGATGGTTTGATCTTTGCCTATAGAGAGAGGCACATCCACATAAGCATGCTCCCACTTTGAGATGGGCACAAAGTATTTCCTATCAACGCTCTGAAACGCATCAATGATCTCAGGACTCCGAAGGATCTCTGATACGATCATGGAATCAATAAGTGCCTTCAGACTTTTCATTCCCATACGCCTTCTATGGCTTTATCGCAGTGAGGGCAGTGTCCCTCGTTTAATGCATTTTCGCTGACTCTGTATCGTGTGCGGTCTATGAGCAGTGCATCACACTCAGGACAGTGCGTATCAGCATTCTGCGCTACATTTCCAAGATAGATATAAGATAAACCTGCTTCTTCACCTATATCTTTGGCCCGAAGAAGTGTCTCCATTTTTGTAGCATCATGATCCATCATTTTATAGTTAGGAAAAAATGCACTTAAATGCCAGGGAACATTTTTACCAAGGTCATTGGCTATGAATGCTGCCATCTCTCTCAGATCTTTGTCACTGTCATTTTGACCCTCTATAAGCAGTGTGGTTACTTCAACCCAAATGCCTGCTGCTACCATCTTTCTCAAACTGTCTTTCACTTCTTCAAGACCACCTTTAAGGTCTTTTTTATAATACGTATCATCCCAGCTTTTAAGGTCAATATTTGCAGCATCAACCCAGCTTGCCATGTCTTCTATGATCTCTGGAGATTCATATCCGTTACTGACAAAGATATTTTTCAAACCTTTTTCTTTTGCTATGATCCCGATATCTTTGGCATAAGGGTAAAATATCGTTGGTTCATTATAGGTATAGGCAATAGACTCAGCACCTTGTTCAAGTGCCAAGGCTACCATCTCTTCAGGACTGACCTTTATCTCTTCATTGACCTTACTCTCTTGAGAGATATCCCAGTTTTGACAAAAAGAGCATTTGAAATTACACCCTACCGTTCCAAAAGAGAGTACTTTACTGCCGGGCAACATATGATAAAGCGGCTTCTTCTCCACCGGATCAACATTCAAAGCTATGGGATGTCCATAGACAAGTGTTTTAAGCTCACCTTCTACATTTTTGTTCACACCGCATATACCTACCTGACCTTCTTTCAGCTTACAGGAATGTCGGCAGAGCAGACAGATGATCCTATCTTTCGCTTCTTCTTTTTTATAATATTGCATACTTTTATGATATGTCATGATGACTCCTTTTATGAGACACCCTTATATAGTATGACTCAAGTTTATTTAATAATATCATATAAGTTTATAAAAGTCAATACTTAGATTCTAATGTAAAGCCACGGCATTAGAACAATTATGGTAAAATTCCAGAATTATATTGTGTAAGGAAAACCACTTGTTCAACATACAAAACTACTCAAAACAAAACATTAAAAATGACATTCTATCAGGTGCACTGGTTGCAGTTGCCCTGGTACCCGAAGCCATAGCTTTTTCATTCATTGCCGGGGTTTCTCCTGTAGTTGGACTTTATGGGGCATTTATCATTGGTCTTATTACCGCACTTTTAGGTGGTAAACCGGGAATGATCTCGGGTGCTACAGGTTCTGTGGCAGTCGTATTTGTAAGTTTAGGATTATCGGTGAAACAGATGTATCCGGAGTTAGGGACAGAAGCCTTGTCTATGATGGTCTTGCACTATATACTTCTTACTTCCATCATTGCAGGGCTTATACAAATAGCTATTGGGTTGATGAAAATGGGTAAATTCATCAGACTTGTACCACAGCCTGCCCTCTTTGGTTTTGTGAATGGTCTTGCTATTGTCATTGCTTTGGCACAACTTCCTTTTCTTGCCCCTGCGAATGTTGAACAGTACAGCTCATGGATAGAGATAGTAAAAGCAAGTTTTACAGAAAATTACATCATGTATATTATTATCGTTGTCACCATGGCAACAATGCAGTATTTACCCAAAGTATCAAAAGCTGTACCTGCTGGACTTGTTGCCATAGTTGTTGTGACACTTGTGGTCTATTTTGGAGACATAGCAACGAAGACGGTTGGTGATCTGGCAGACCTTTCAAATGTTTCTATGCCTTCCTTTGTCATGCCTTACGCTGAACTCTTTTCCTGGGATGCTATGCGTATCATCTTGCCTGTGGCACTCATTGTTGCATTGGTAGGACTTATAGAGTCTCTACTAACTCTTTCAGTACTAGATGAAATGGGTGGTGAACGCGGCTCTGGTAACAAAGAGTGTATCGCGCTTGGTGTAGGAAATACTACTTCAGGCTTCTTTGGCGGTATGGCAGGATGTGCAATGATAGGACAATCGGTCATCAACTTTACCTCAGGTGGTCTTGGACGTTTGTCTTCCTTTACTGCTGCGATACTTCTCATCATTTTGGTAGTCAGTTTTTCAGATGTGATTGCAGCTATTCCAGTGGCAGTCCTGGTAGGTATCATGTTTATGGTGAGCATCGGTACCTTTGAATTTTCTTCTGTAAAACGTCTGAAACATATGCCAAAGTCAGATGCTTTTGTCCTCATCGTTGTAACTATCATTACAGTACTTGAAGACTTGGCTGTGGCTGTTATAGCAGGGATTATCATCTCTGCCCTTGTCTTTGCCTGGGAGCATGCGAAGATCATTGCACGTACAAAAGAAGAAGATGGTAAAAAAGTATATGAATTAGACGGCCCACTGTTTTTTGGCTCAGTGACCTCTTTTAATGAGCAGTTCGATGTAGAGAACGACCCTTCTGAAGTAGTGATAGATTTCAAAAATGCACGGGTCATGGACTCTTCAGGTGCAGAAGCCATAGACAGCATTACAGAAAAATATAAAAAACTGGGCAAAAAGCTTACCCTTCGCCACCTCTCAGAAGATTGTAAAAAAGCCCTGCATTCTGCAGGCCCTTTCTGTACCTACGAAGAAGATGATCCGACCTATAAAGTGGCAACCAACGTATAGATAGATACACCTTCATTCCCGCGTTATACACGGGAATGCATACAGCAACATAAACCAAAAAACATTCCAAAATCTTATAAAAATTCCCATCTACATTATGAAAATAAGAAAGCCATCTATCATGTCTCTTGTTTAATTTATTTTATGGTAGATTGAGATTGAACCCTCTGATCAAAAAAGGATATCTAATGCACAAAAAAACTCCTATAATTCTATGTTTACTACTTACATTGCTTTACAGTGCCGAAGAGTTCGAATATATAGGTGTGGATGTGAATATCACTATGCCAAATAAAGAAATAAAAAAACTTACTGTTAAAAGAAATATATTAGCTGAGTGTAGAAAAGTACTTATTACCAATAAAAACTTATGGACAGGGAACTTTGCTCATAGTTCAGTTCCTAAAGCATGTACATCCACCTTTGTGCACTCCAAAGGTAAACTTCTAGCAATGACACTGGATGATGACTTGGAAACCTATGGTGAACTGGAAGTATTGGCTTTTATTAAGGAGATGCAGCATAATAAAGACTTGCTGCTGGTAGATGCACGTACAGAACCATGGTATGCGTATGCGACTATACCTACAGCGGTCAATGTACCTTTTGTTCATCTCAAACGTCCCAAAGAGTATGAATTTGAACGTGAAGATGCATTAAGACTCTTTGGTGTTAAAATACAAAAAAATGATGAATATGATTTTTCTAAAGCAAAGACACTCGTAGTATTTTGTAATGGATCGTGGTGCAGTCAATCACCCGATATGATATTTGCACTGCTTGAACTTGGGTACCCCGCAGAAAAACTGAAATGGTATCGCGGGGGTTTTCAAGATTGGCTTGCTGCAGGTATGACCATTATTAAAAAATAATCTCTTAGTCAACAATGATTCTGGCATCTAAAGGCTGCACAGGTCTGTTGTTGTCACCATGTACCACTTCGTGAAACTTAGCTACCTGTGCTTTGGATATAGTCACAGACTCTTTAAAGACAAACCATCTTACACCTTCTGTACAAGGCGGAGTAGTCAGTGAACCGTTAAAACGGTAATAGTGTTTGTCTTTTGGCAGTAATTCATTCGCAATTTTAGAGAGTTTCAGGTCTTTAATATCTCCTGCTTTTGTCGGCATGGTATTCCAAAATTTAGCCAAAGCTTTGTTCTCTTCACCCTCTTCGAACATCACAGCGATCACGGCGATGTTACCATCTTTGTCCAAGTGTACAAAGTGTCCTTCAAGTGGAAACTCTTTTCCCTCAATATGATTTTCACTAGGTGCATGGAAATGAAATTGTTTTAAATCAAATCTTATACCATCAATCTCAAAATAGCTCCCCTCTGCCATATTGACCTGTACCGTGTGACCATTGTCAACGATATAGTTTGAGTCACTCTCATACGAAGGTGCCAAGGGAGGCAGTTTTGCATGTAAAGAGTGGGTAATGTTGATAGGAGACTGATTCAGCCCTGTACTACACTCTCTAAAATCTTCAGAAAGTTCTGCCCATTTTTCAGGTGTTGTGTGGCCTGTGTAACCCCAGTGTATCTCTTTATGTTTTTGAGCATCCGTATTTGCCAATAGCATCATAGTTGAGGCCAAAAGTATAGATGTAATCTTTTGCATAAGGTGTCCTTTTTATAGTAATAAGTTAGTATAAAGTGAATTAAATTAAAATAACGAAGAAAAGGGTATAAATAGACATAATACAAGAGTAATATATGATTAGTGTAGTTTTTGTTCAATAAAACTGTCTAAATAGGGCAGTCCTATTGAACATAACAGATAAAATATTAAATGAAGAACATAGCGATCATAAGCGCGACAAAAGGAAGTAGTGCGAGCATATAGATAGTTCTTTGTGTTTTTAGTGCTTTATACATACCCCAAAAGAAAATGCCTATGACCACAATAAAACCAAAGGCCCAAGGTAACAATACACTTGGGTTTTCTGTGGCTGAAAGAGAAAGTGTAACAAAGACAAAAAAGAGGAACACTCTCATCATTTGTCTAATTCTTCTTTTCCGAGTCTATCGACCATTTTGATACTGTCCAGTGCATTGGTGAGTATCTTTTTTGTTGAAGTCAGGGGCTTCATATGCAAGTTAGTTTGTTTTTTATCTAAACTCTCATCCATAAGTATGCTCATTACCTCTTTTTCTAACTCTTTAATGATCTCATTTAGTTTACTTTCTATAAAATCTACATTCATCTTATTTCGCTTTTGGTCTGAAAATTTTGATCACTGATTCGTCTGCTTCCATAAAAGCACCACCTATCAGATCTATACAGTAAGGTACTGCAGGGAAAACTGCATCTAAACACTCTCTAATGGACTTTGGTTTTCCGGGCAGGTTTATGATAAGAGAACCGTTACAAATACCTGCTGTCTGACGTGAAAGTATTGCTGTAGGTACATACTGAAGACTCACTGCCCTCATCTGCTCACCAAAACCCGGTAAAAGCTTTTGACATACATTTTCAGTAGCTTCCGTAGTTACATCTCTCATAGCAGGTCCTGTACCTCCTGTTGTCACTATGAGATCACAATTCATATCACGAGAAAGCTCTACCAAGGTAGTCTCAATAAGGCTTTGCTCATCAGGGATACATCTATACTCATATTCACACTCATTTAAAAGATATGCTTTCATCGTATCCATGATCGCTACGCCGGAAATATCTTCATAAATGCCTTGTGAAGCTCTGTCACTTGTGGTGATAACACCGATTTTTATTTTATCCATTTCTAATACGTCCTTCATTAAAGAAAATAATGTGAGGCATTATATCGAAATTGCTTTAGGGCACCTATTATTAGAGGTGCCCTTTAGGTATCACTACTGTATATCTTCTACCGGCACGGGCATTGCCAAGTAGTATCCCTGTGCATATTCAATACCGAGTTCCATGATCTCATCGTATATTGATTGATTACTTACAAATTCTGCAATGACTTTTAAGCCTTTTTCTTTTGCAAAAGTTTGAATGGTTTTAACAATGATCTTACTGTCTTCTGAAGTATCTATATTCTCTATAAAAGAGCCATCTATTTTTAAGGTAGTAAGCGGTAAAAATCCTGTTTGTGCGAAGTTGGAACACTGCACACCAAAATCATCCACAATGAACTCCAAACCTATTTCATGTATTTTTAAAATAACATCTTTTATCTCATCGGTATGGGTAATGGCAGCAGATTCCAGTATTTCCAGTGAGAGAAGTTTTGGATCTACAGCATAAATATCGATAGTACTTTCAATAAATTCTATGAGCCCCTCATTGTAAAATTCATTGGCAGTTAGATTGATACTAAACTTATACCCTGTTTTCGAGGCTTGTTTGCATCCCTCTTCAAACATAAATTTAAAAATATTATACACTTGTCCACTGTTTTTTGCAGCCTCTATGAAGTGATGAGGAGAATATATTTCTTCTTTATATTTAATGCGTACCAAGAGTTCATACTTATCTATACTGTTATTTCTCAAATCATAAATAGCTTGTGCATATGCCATTATGTCATTGTTTTCAAGTACATGTTTGATGATCGGTGACCAGTGATTGGTGTTGTTGATCTGCTGAATGACTTTTAGATCATTTGAATAAAATTTGATTTGATTTCTACCCAGATTACGTGCTTCTTTCAGGGCTAATTCTGCTTTTTGCAAGACGTCATCTTCTGTTTGATACGCAACACCAATGGTTGTTTCAATATGAATATTTAAAGTATCTGTCACAATAGAGAATTTTGAAATATCTTTTTTTATTTTTTCAACATGATGGGGAAGATTGTCTAAGTGTTCTTTGTCTGTCACCAGTGCAAATACATCATTGTTCAAATGATACACTTTATAGATGTCACTATAATTTGAAGTCAAAAAATGCCCCAGTGTTTTAAGGACATGATCCCCTGCGGCATAGCCGTTGGTCTCATTGATATGACTGAAACCTATGATATCAATCAGGATAAGCGTTTGATTTATTTTTTTTGAAAAATCTTCAATTAATTTAATACGGTTAGGTAAGGATGTTAATGTATCTGTTGTCATTTGTCTGTATGTTTCTTCATACTTGTGTTGCAGCTCTATCAACTGTCCATATTGCTGAATAGAGGTACGAATACTTGTATATAGACGTTCCAGAGTAAGTTCTGTTTTCTCTTTAAAATCGTTAATATCATAGTGCTGAATGACATGCATAGGCGGAAAATCATTGGCTTGTCCTGTACGGACAATGAGTCTAATAAAATTATTTTGGAGTTCATGTCTTATATAATTTACAAGCTCCAAGCCTGCCTCAGGCGTTTCCATCACTACATCGATCATTGCCAGAGCAATATCTTCATGTGCATTGAGAATTTTTTTGGCTTCGCTGGCACTGTAGGCAGAATAGATTTCAATTTCAAAATCAGAAAAGCTCATAGATTCCAATGCCATATTGGTAATATCATGAATAGCCTGGTCATCATCTACGATAAGTATTTTTTGTTTCTTTTTTGTATGCTGATTCTGAGATTCTGTTTCTTTTGCAAATGTTAACTTAGCCATGTTTTGCCTTTATGATAGATGGGTCAAGTGTAATGGAGAAACCTAGACCATGAGGTGATATTTTCATAAATTCCAATCGACCACCAAGCTGCTGAGTAATAAGATTGTAGATAATATGCAGGCCTAAGCCACTTCCTCCTTGACCCCGTTTTGTCGTGAAAAAAGGATCAAATATTTTTGTCTCATTTTCTTCCGGGATACCTTTACCATTATCTTGATAGATCAATGTAAATTGATCATTGAGTTTCATAAATATGGTAATGATATTATTTTTGTCATCATCAAAAGCATGTTTAATGGAATTTAAAATAAGATTTGAAAAAATTTGTGAAAAAATACCGGGGTAACTTTCAAGTACGATACTCTCATCAATACTGTTTATCACTTTTATCTGCTTCGACCTCAAAGGTATTTGAAAACTAAAAATGATGTTATCTACATATTGTTTTAGATTAAACTCCCGCTCCTCTTCAGAGTGTTGATCTACAGAAATATTTTTAAATGATTTGACCAAGGTCACTGCATT
The DNA here is from genome assembly GCA_015661535.1 of Sulfurovum sp. GTDB lineage: Bacteria > Campylobacterota > Campylobacteria > Campylobacterales > Sulfurovaceae > Sulfurovum. Next base: position 8,741 of record DQVY01000229.1, read on the forward strand.
GTTTAACCTGTCTTGTATGGTTTGAAGCAATTTTTTTGTAATGCTTATGTAGTCTTTGAGTGCTTCTTCTGTCAGTGAATCTTCTTTGTAGTGTGATTCTAACTTTTTCACTTCATGGCTAAGTTGAGATATGCCGGTAAGTCCTACACCTAGTGGTGTATTTATCTCATGGGCAATGCCTGAAACCAGAGAGCCCAAAGATGCCATTTTTTCAGTTTCTATAAGTGATTTCTGTGCTTGTTCAAGTTTTTCCAAACTTTCATGAAGCGCAAGTCTGGCATTTTCTTCACTGCTTACAAAATAGTAATAAAGACTAAAAATTATGCCGATGACCATCACAAAATTAAGAACAAAGAAACCTATAATATGGGGCTCAGCTAAGCCGATATCGTATACTTTAGCATAAGAGTCAACAAATCCACTAAAGACCATTAACAATATAAATAAAAAAAGCCATATGACAGATTTTCTTTTATCTCCTAACGTAAAGCTTCCAAATACAGCTATAACAGACCAGAGAACATTCCCTCCACTCGATATAAATCCACC
>DQVY01000231.1 GCA_015661535.1 Sulfurovum sp.
CTTGGCAAAAAAACATGATATTTTTGCGGTGATCGTACGTGACAGGTTTGAAGAAAACCCTTCAGAACTTGGCTATTTGAGACTCATAGACATGGAAACCAAACAGAGTTTTGAGGGCGATGTAGACAGCGGTACTTTAAAAAACTATAAAAAAGCACTGTATGATAATGATGAAAAACTCTATAAGCAGTTTAAAAAACAGGGCGTACGTTTTACGAAAGTGTATACCCATGAAGAACCAACACTGAAATTGATGAAGAAGATGCGATGATAAATAGAACATACGTAGGGTGGGCTTTTAAGTCCACCGAAAAAACAATTATATGTATTACAAAGGTGGGCTTAAAAGCCTATCCTACGGGAGCAGCGTAATGAATGAACAAAATATTACAGCACAATTAAAAGACATAAAACCTCTACTTGAAATACCTGACAGTTCGTATTATATCTACTGGGGATTGATTATTTTTGTGGCTTTGCTGCTTGTGGCTATCTTGTTTTTTGTAGCTAAAAAACTCTGGGAGAACAGAAAAATAAACCTGGCAAAAGGATATGTGGCAAAACTCAAAGCCATTGACTGGGCAGACAGTAAAAAGTCTGCCTATGAAGCAACACATTATGCAAGACTTTTGGCGACAGATGAGCGAAAGAAAGAGTTGTTTTCCCAACTCGAACCTATGTTGGAAGCATACAAATATAAAAAAGAGGTAGATGCTGTGGACGATGAGACACAAAAACTTTTCAACCTCTATGTGCAGGTGGCAGATGAACGGATTTAGTTTTGAATACCCCCTGTTGTTAGGGCTAATATTTATTTTTATGGTGTGTGCCAAATTTTGTAAAGAACGCAGTCGTGCTATCTTTTTCCCTCATGTGCAAACCTTGATGGTAAAAAGTACCAAAAGTGCTTCCTGGTTAACCTTGCTTAAATGGATAGGTATTACAGCAGCAGTCATTGCTTTGGCTTCACCGGTGATTACCAAGTCCTACTCTAACTCTAAAAAAGAGGGAAGGGACATTGTGCTCATTATTGACTCTTCTGACTCTATGCGTCAAAGAGGGTTTGACCCAAAAGATCTTTGGAAAAGCAAGTTTGACATTGTCAAAGAAGTTGTGGGTGACTTTATAGAAAAAAGAGAGAATGACCGTATTGGTATGGTTACTTTTGCAGACATTGCGTTTATTGCCTCTCCTTTGACCTTTGAGAAGAAGTTCCTGACCAACATTACCAAAATGCAGGAGATGGGTGTGGCAGGAAAACGTACGGCTATCAACGATGCCATCGTGCAAGCCTATAATTTACTCTCCAAAAGTAAGGCTAAGTCAAAAATAGCCATTTTGCTCACCGACGGGGTGGACAATATGTCTAAAATACCGTTTCCAGATGTCAAAAGCATGATAGAAAAACATGACATCAAACTCTATGCTATTGGTATAGGGGATGCACGTGACTACAACGGACCATACTTAAATGCTTTGGCAAAGGCAGGAAAAGGTCAGGCCTTTGGTGCAAGAGATGCGAGTACACTGACAGAAATTTATGAAGAGATAGACAAACTCGAAGCGACAAAGATCAATGACAAGAAGATCGTGCAGCATACCTACCTGTACATCTACCCATTGTTTTTGGCGATCTTGAGTCTTTTACTCTTTATGTATTTTAGAAACAGCAGAGGAGTCTAAGATGAATTTTGTAAATCCACAGTTTTTCTGGGTAATGATCGTGCCTTTTTTGATCTTCGCGTTTCTCATTAGTACCAATAAAGAAAAGCTTTCACGCATCTTTGATGAGAAGGTACTCAAGCGACTCTCTGCCAGTGATGAGAGTATGCCGCTTATGGTGCGTAATATTTTGATGCTTACAGCCATTTTGATGATGATCATCGCGATGGCAAGACCAGTCATAGAAAAGGGAGACAGGAAGGTAGAGGTAGAAGGTTTAACACTGCTTACAGCACTGGACATTTCTGGTTCTATGCGAAGTAAAGATGTCTACCCTAACCGTTTGACCTTTGCAAAGACAAAAATGGCAGCACTTTTTGATGCCATGCCAAGTGACGAGATAGGCGTCGTGGCATTTGCCTACAGCCCTTTTGTCTTGGCACCGTTCTCTTCAGACAAAGAGACGCTTAAAATGATGGTTGACGGGGTCGATGACTCATACATTAACATGGGTTCTACCGATTTTTCAGCTTTGGGTGAATTGACAGCGTCTCTGCTGGAAGAGAAAAAACCAAAAATAGTCGTCATGTTTACCGATGGTGGCGATGAAAAAGCTATCGCAGGTTTTTCTGACATACTCAAAGCCAACAAGATAGACCTCTATGTCGTGCTTGTAGGTACCGAAAAAGGTGCACCTGTCATTGATGAAAATGGAAAACCTTTGCGTCAAAAAGACGGCACTATTGCCATTACGCAGAGAAATGATGCTCTGGGTGAAGTGGCCAAAGAGAATGGCGGAGCATATGTTGTGGCAGGCAATGGTAATGAAGACATTAAGCAGCTGGTCTCTGTCATTCGAAGCAAATACAAAAACCAGCAGCAGGGAGAGGTCACGGTCAAAGAGAGGGTAGAGTATTTTTACTACCCGCTGGGACTAGGCTTATTGTTCTTGCTGATTGCGTTGAGTTCACTTCCTAGAAGGAGAGAGGTATGAAAAAGGTTATTTTAGTACTATTGGCTATTGGCTATTGGCTATTCACTTTTGCACATGCAGGCTTGACGGACTTTAAAACCATTAAAGAAGCCAAGCAGGCCTATGAAGCCAAAGAGTATGCAAAGAGTGCAAACCTGTTAAACGATCTGGAGACAAAAAGTCCTGAGAAAGCGTATGACCTGGGAAATGCACTCTATAAAGATAAAAAGTATGATGAAGCGCTTGAAGCGTATGCAAAGGCCAAAGGTGTAGATGAGAGCCAGAGACTGCACAATATAGGAAACAGTCATTTCCAAAAACAAGAACTTGACAAAGCCATAGAAGCCTATGAAAAAGCTTTAAAAATAAAAGAAGATGAAGATACAAAATTCAATTTAGAATTGGCAAAAAAACAGAAAAAGAAAAAAGAAGAGCAGAAGAAAAAAGATCAAAAAAAGAAAGATGATCAGAAAAAAGACGACAAAAAAGACAAAAATAAAAAGAAACAAGATCAAAAGAATAAAAAAGATCAGAATAAAAAAGACCAAAACAAAAAGAATAAAGACCAAAATAACAAAGAGAAAAACAAGGGTGACAAAAAGAAAGAAAAGAACAAAGAGGGTCAAAAAGACAAAGATAAAAAGAAATCTGATGCTGAAAAAAAGAAAAAAGAGCAAGAGAAAAAGCCTAAAGAAAAGAACTCCAAAGCAAAGAATTCTAAAGATGAAAAGGGTGACAAAGAAGGACAGCAGTCTAAAGCCCAAAAACAAAAAAGTAAAGAAGAGAAGTTGAAAGCACAAGAGTTAAAGCGTTTGATGAAAAAGATGCAAAAAGGCAAAACACCTACAATGATGTATCAGATGGGTGAGAGTAAAAAA
>DQVY01000190.1 GCA_015661535.1 Sulfurovum sp.
AAGAGGTCTAGTGCGCTGTTGTCAGGTTTGTGTTTTCTTGGTTTACGTTTTTTCTTTACAGGAGGTGGTGGGACCTCTGCAGTTTCATTCTTCTCTTCCGGTTCTATGACTTGCTCTTGCGTTTGGTCGATCCTTCTGGGGATACTTGAGATCATCGGCAAGCTGCTGTTCTCATCGTGTTGATAGAGTGTTGTATTGTTTTCTTGACTCAGGTTTGTTTCTTGTGTTGCATTTGTTTCACCTACTGTTACTTCGGGCTGCTTACACTCTCTGACATAATGTGTAGAATTCCGATCAAACCCTTCGCTAAGTCTTACTTCCGCATCGTTAATGAGGAAAAAAGTTTTAGGATGGAAAATATCGCTATAGGTTTTGATATGTGCAACAGTATAGGAACTCTGCACTTCTACTTTTGTGACAATACCAACGGGGATATCTGCAAAAAATATAGCATCCAGACCAGAAGTTACTACTTTGTCTCCTATCGCTATTTTATGCCATTTTGGTATGAATTTAATGATCATTTTGTTTTTTTCAACACCTTGCGCAATTCCCGGAGCCTTTTCTTTTCCGGTAAAAACAGAGAAACGACATTTAGTATCTGAGGTGAGGTAGCCGAAAAGTTGATTGTTTTCCAGTTTTGCTATACCTCCAACAACTTGATTTTGTACAAGACCATAGAGCTTGTCTTTTTCCAAACCTTTTGGTTTTGTAAGTATGATCTGGGAAAAACTGTTCAGTTTGACATAAGAAATGGTTTCAACAATAGAGATATTTTGAATAGGCAGTTGGCTTAAATTGGGAAGTATTTCATAAATGTTCTTTACCTCTTCAATATAGTGCATCTGCTCGAGAAGACGTTTACGTAAAATACGATTTTCAATACTTAGTTTTTCTATAGATTCTTTTTGAAAAACATAACTGTGACTCTTCTCTTCTATACTTTGGGTGAAGTTTTTATAACTCTGTTTTACAGGATTGATGAACCCTAAGAGTGTATCGGTAATGTGCTCATCATTTCTTGAGAGCAGTACTGTCAGCATAAGCAACAGTATTGCTATGATTACAAGTCTAGTCTTCATATGCCATTTGTTGCAGGATATCTATTTCATCCAGTGCAATACCTGTACCTTTTGCAACAGCAAGTAAAGGTTCTTCTGCAATATATACAGGAAGTTTTACGATATCTGAAAGGTATTTGTCCAGTCCTCTGATAAGTGCTCCACCGCCAGTCAGTACAATACCATTCTCAACGATATCTCCTGCAAGTTCAGGTGGTGTCATTTCAAGTACTTGTTTCAGTGCTTCAGCGATCTCTTCAATGGAGTCTTTCATGGCAGCTCTGATATGCTCAGAGGTGATATCTATAGAAGTAAGACTACCTTCTACCTGGTCTCTACCGCGTACAGCAGTAGTGAGCTCTTCTTTTAATGGTATCGCTGTACCAATAGATATCTTGAGTTCTTCAGCAATACGGTCACCTATGAGCAGGTTGAAATTCTTTTTAATGTAGTCTACGATCGCCTGGTCAATATTGTCTCCGGCAATCCTAATAGACTTTGACAGGACAAGACCACCTAAAGAAGTAACACCGATTTCTGTCGTTCCTCCGCCAATGTCAACCACCAAGTTACCGTTTGGATCTTTTACAGGGATACCTGCACCAATGGCTGCAGCCATTGGCTCTTCTATGAGGTAGACATAACGTGCCCCGGCATTTTCTGCTGAGTCTTTCACCGCACGTCTTTCAACCTGTGTCAAACCGTAAGGTACACAGATAATAATACGAGGTGAGAAAAAGCCTTTTCTTTTATGTGCTTTTTCAATAAAATAACGTATCATCATTTCAGTGACTTCAAAATCTGCAATAACACCATCTTTCATAGGACGGATCGCTTTAATATTACCAGGTGTTTTACCTACCATATCTTTTGCTTCTTGACCTACAGCCAAAATACGCTGCTGTCCGTGTTTGTCATATTGAATAGCAACAACCGAAGGTTCGTTGATACAAATACCTTGTCCTTTTACCAGAACAAGTGTATTTGCTGTCCCAAGGTCAATTGCCAGATCGTTGGAAAACATTCCTAATAATTTTTTAAACATCTATACTATCCTTTATGCTAACGTAGTGTTATGCTGTTTTTTTATCTTTTATATACAAAGGTTGGGAACCTGACTCAATAACCTCTTTTGTAATAACCACTTCATAACCACTAAGTTCCGGAAGTTCATACATGATATCAAGTAAGATCTCTTCCATAATGGAGCGCAGTCCTCTGGCACCTGTTTTTCTGTCTAAAGCTTTTTGTGCAATGAGCGTGAGTGCATCATTTTCAAATGTGAGTACCACATCGTCAATTTCAAAGAGCTTTTGGTACTGCTTGAGAAGAGAATTTTTAGGTTCAACCAAAATGCGGACCATATCTTCTTTACTGATCTCACCGAGTGTAGCCAAGACATGTAAACGTCCTATGAGTTCGGGTATGAGTCCGTAGCTTACCAGGTCATCTGCTTCAACCAAATGAATAAGATTTTCTTCTTCTTTTTTAGAACGTTTTTCTTGTCCAAACCCAAGTGTGTTTGCGCCCAGTCTTCTTTTGAGAATGTCATTGAGTCCATCAAAGGCACCACCGCATATAAAGAGTATGTTAGAGGTGTCTATTTGAATGAAGTCCTGGTTAGGATGTTTACGTCCGCCTTTTGGTGGAATATTTACAATAGAACCTTCAATGAGTTTAAGCAGGGCTTGCTGTACCCCTTCACCAGAGACATCACGGGTAATGGAACGGTTTTCACCCATACGAGCAATTTTGTCTACCTCATCGATGAAGACAATCCCTTGTTCTGCACGTACTGGATCACCATCTGCTGCCATAAGGAGTTTTGTTAAAATGTTTTCAACATCTTCTCCTACATATCCTGCTTCTGTAAGGTTTGTCGCATCTGCAATGGCTATAGGTACATTGAGGAATCTGGCAATGGTTTGTGCCAAAAGGGTTTTACCGGAACCTGTTGGACCTATAAGCAAGACATTTGACTTTGCTATTTGTGTATCATCTTCAGTATTGTCTTTAAAAATACGTTTATAGTGATTATAGACTGCGACAGAAAGTGTTTTCTTCGCCTGTTCCTGTCCTATAACATAGTCAGACAACATCGTATTGATCTCTTTGGGTGTATAAAGTGTTTGGGTCCCCAGGTCTGCCTGGCTCTCTCCCAACTCTTCTTCTCCAAAGAGAATTTTGTAAGCGGACACCACACAGTTGGAACATATATAGGCACTTTCACCAGCGATAAGAGGATTCTCTTCACTCTCATGGGCAGCACAAAAGCTACACTCTTTATTTGACATTGACTATCCTTCTATTTTCTTGCATCATTTTATTTTACCCTTGTAAATGGTATGCCTCTTTTTGAGGACTTGATAAATTGACAAAGTCTGGTTACTTTATCTGATTGTGTTGATTCGAGAAGTTTTTGCGCTACTTCCTGCAGCGGATTACCTTCTTCAAATAGTTCTCTGTAGGCAGATTTTAATGCGTTGATCTCTTCGCGTTCTATATGTCTTCTCATCCCAGTAAGGTTTAAACCGCGTAAAACGGCACGGTTACCCTCTGCAAGGCAGAAAGGAGGAATGTCCTGAGACAAGGCAGAAGCACCACCGATCATAGCATAGTCGCCAATATGTACAAATTGGTGTACAGGTGTAAGTCCACCGATGACGACATGGTCACCAAGTTCAACATGTCCTGCAAGTGTTGCACCATTTGCCAAAATACAATGGTCACCAAGAATGACATCATGTCCCAAATGTACATACCCCATAAGTAAATTCCCATCACCGATCTTGGTAATAGAGCCACCGCCTTTTGTCCCCGGGTTGAGCAGGGTAAACTCTCTAATGGTATTGTTATCACCAATGATAAGTTCAACATCTTCACCGTCAAACTTCAAATCTTGAGGAATGGTTCCTACAGCAGAATGGGAAAAGATACGGTTGCCTTTACCTATGGTTGTTTTACCTTCTATAACAGCATGCGAAGCGACAGTAGTATTGTCACCAATTTTGACCTTTGACCCAATATAGGCAAAAGGTCCAACGCTAACATTTGCACCAAGAATGGCACCATCTTCTATGACTGCCGAGGGGTGTATAAGGGACATTAAATGACCTACTTGTCTACGATCATAGCTTTAAGTTCAGCCTGTGCAACCACTTTGTCATCTACATATGCTTTTGCTTCAAGTTGCCAAACTGGCCCTTTTTGCTTCATCACACTGATTTTATAGACAAGTTGATCTCCCGGCGTTACGGGCACACGGAATTTTGCTTTGTCTATACTCATAAAATAAACCACTTTATTTTGTATCTCTTCCTGGGATGCACCATCCATACTCTTAAATGCAAGTACACCACCAGCCTGTGCCATACCTTCAAGTATCATCACACCTGGATAAATTGGATGATCAGGGAAATGTCCCTGAAAGACAGGTTCAGAGATAGAAACATTTTTAAAGCCTTCTATGTATTCACCTGGAGTAAGTTCAGTAATTCTATCCACAAGTAAAAATGGGTATCGATGGGGTAATATGTTTTGAATGTCTACGACGTTATAAAGCACAAGAGAACCTTTGTATAAAAATTCTCTTATTTTATCGCAATGTTGGTAAAAAATGGATTACGTCCGTTTTATAAAGTAATTAAAACTTCTTTCACATCACTGTAGGTCTTGCTTTGACAAAGTATTTCTATTTTATTTGAAGGGATCGTTTCAACCACCAGTACAATGGAAAGGTCATAAGGCGTGATGCCTAATTTTGTACGTAAAAGAACCTCTTCTTCAAAAGGCGGCGGGGCATAGATGAGTTCTGTAACACTTTTGTATGCCCTGTTTGAGAGATCGTTGTAGTGAGACAGTGTAATAAAGCGTACCTCATCACGGTTCATATAGTGTACATTGTCAATGGTATATTCTATTTTCCCTCGGCTGTATTCACCCCGGAGTGTAGAGTAGGGAAGAAAGTGTGCGGGTATGACTTCTTTGCGCACACGTAAAAGCCCTGTCTCTAAACGCCAGTTCAAAAAACGCTGTTTAATGATCTTGTGTGGCTTGTTTTCTTCTTCCATCTTCCAGCGTTTTTCATACATCTCTATGCGCTCTTCTATGGATTCGGGCTGTACCTGTCCTGAAATGGGTACAAACAACTCATCCGTTAGTTTCTCTTGTTGGTCACGTTGTATATTTAAGGCGAACATACAGCCGCAGTAGTCTTGACGGTAAAGTGCATCTTCTTTTGCCAAGATATTTTGTTCCTGTGTCCCTGAAGCTTTTCTGTAGTCTGGCGCAACAAAAGCTATGCCCTCACGCTCAGCCAAAGCATCCCCTGCCATTTTGAGTTGTGTGAGTGATTTTTTGGGACTGGTAAGTAGGGTAGACGTAAAGGTACTTTCACCCATTTGTGCTGCCTGCTGTGCTGTTACTTCAAAACGTCTGTCAAAGCAGATACCGCAGCGTGAGCCTTTTTCGGGTTCATGCTCCAAACCACGTACTGCCTCCAGCCAATTCTCCACATCGTACTCGCCTTCAATGAGGTCAATACCAAGCATTTTACAAGAGCGTTTTACATCAAGAAGTCTCAGGTAGTATTCTGAGTAGGGATGAATGTTAGGGTCATAAAAAAAGCCTGTGAGTTTTTCTTCAGGATATTCTGTTTGTAGCTTTTGTAAAAAATAATGGCTGTCTACAGAACAGCAGATGTGTACTAACATTTAAATCCTTCTTGTAGGGTCGATATAATCGACCATTATTGGTTGTGGTCGATACAATCGACCCTACGGTTGCATGATTATTTTTGCAACATTTTCAGAACTTCCATGTCCCAAATATGCTTTTAACTCTTCGGCCTTTTGGGCGAAGATCTTTCGGTCGGTATTGTAGTACGCTTTGAGTAGATTGTCAACTGTGACTTCTTCTTGGAGTATTTCCTTATGCAAGGTTGTTTTGTTGTAGTGATTCAAGATGATGTTTGCAAGCCCCACCTGTGTAATACCCAGCAGCTTGGTTCCTATGAAAAAGTCTACTTTTTTTGCAATGTATGCCAAGGTAAAAGGTACCCCGATGAGTGCGGATTCAAGTGTTGCTGTGCCAGAACAGATGAAGGCAAACTCTGAACGTCTGAGTGCTTCATGTGTGTCACGTACTATTTCAAATTCTCTGTTACCTCTGTAAAGTTTTGCTATCTTGTTTCTGGAAAATGAGGGAGGTATGACCAAAAGAGGGCGTATATCATTACCCAATTTACGTCTAAGTTCTAAGAATACAGGCATCAAACGCGTGATCTCAGACTTACGTGAACCCGGCATAAAAGTAATGACATTTTTAGTCTCTGATTCAATACGGTGTATATTGATCTCATCGAGAAGGGGGTGACCGACATATTGTGCTTTACCTTGAGGATAGTAGTCTACTTCAAAAGGAAGTATGCCTAAGAGTTTGTCACAGTACTGTTCCAGTTTAAGTGCACGTTTTGGTCTACTGGCCCATATTTGAGGTAAGATATAGTAGATGATCTCTTTGTCAGGGTAGGCTGCTTTAAGTTTCTTGGCCAGCGGTAGGTTAAAGCCAGAAGAATCCATAAGCAGCACTTTGTCGGCATCTTTAGCGAGTTTCACCATCTCGTCTGCTACTTTAAAGAACCAAGGCAGTTTCTTTAGCGCATCCACCACACCCATAATAGCCATTTCCGAGATGTCATGCAGCGGAGTCCCCTGTGCTATATGCTTATCAAAGATACCTGTGAGCTCTACATCTTGTATATGTTTCAGTACCTCTTTTAGGTGGAGGTTGGAAGAGGGTTCTAGAGCTGAGACTAAGAGTTTCATAAGTGTTTAATTCCTATACGTAATTATCGTATTTTATCATAATAATTATACATACTTTTTAGGATACTCAAAAAAGAGTGCTTTGCCTTTCTTTTCCAGAGTTGGATTTTCAAAGCTTATGCCAACCACACCTGCTGTAGGGATATTATAGATAGACTTGTCTGAGAGCATATCATTGAGTGTGCTAAGTCCGGGGTTATGCCCTACGATCATAACACTCTCTACACTTTGCAGGGCTTCTTGTACAAGTTGGTAGAGGGTCAGAGATGAAGCTTCATAAATACGTGTATCAAATCTAAGTTCACCACCTAAGGTTTTATGGTAGTGTTTGGCTGTTTTTTTGGCACGTTTTGCAGGGCTTGAAAGTATAAGGTCGGGTTTTATGCTCTTGTTTTTAAGTAGTTCTGCTATAAAAGGTACATCTCTTTTTCCTCGTGCATTGAGTGGACGTTCAAAGTCTGAGAGTGACATGTCATCCCAAGATGATTTTGCATGACGTGCTATATAAAGGATCTTTCTACTCATAGTGTCAGCCATCCTGCGATCAAAAAACCTAGAGAAGCCAACATCCCGCCAATCAAGGCATAAGGCAGCTGTGTGCGAACATGGCTT
>DQVY01000012.1 GCA_015661535.1 Sulfurovum sp.
AGGTAAAGAAATCACAAAGCCTGATCCCATAGATGAAGAAGTACCTTTTGACGGTGGTGTCATGATCACCGAAACAGATACAGCAGGTATCATCACTTATGCAAACCGTAAATTTAGAGAACTCACAGGATATAGCAAAGAAGAACTTATAGGTGCCCCACATAACATTAACAGACATCCCGATATGCCAAAGGCTGCCTTTAAAGGGTTATGGGAAACCATTAAAGGGGGAAATTATTGGGAAGGTTTTGTTAAAAATATGACCAATGAAGGTAAATACTATCTTGTTGTTGTATGGATCAAACCCAAGCTTGATGATGATGGTAATATTGTGGGATATATCGCGGGAAGAAAGATTCCTGATCCTGATCTTATGCAAAGGGCATTAGACCAATATAAAGTGATGAAAGATGATGAATAACAAATGAGCTTAGGCTCATTTGTTATTCATACTATAAACTCTTTTAACTATAAACTTTTTTAAACTATAAACTTTTCTTGGCTTCGGTCAACGCCTCTATCACCGCATCAATATTTGCTTTGGGAATATGTACTTTCCAGTCTGGCTCTTGGGCACCTGCCTGAAGAGAGATACCAATACTCGCTACAGATTCACTTTTAGGCCCGTATGGTTCAGATACTGTTGTAATACTGATCTTCCCATCTTTGGTACCGCTTAATGTCATTTCATCTATTTTTGTTACTGTGCCGCTCATTTATGATCCTTTTAAAATTGTATTTGCAGAATTATTATATCACAAATAATTAATCATTTTTTACGTTTTACCAAAGCCATCATTTTAGCCTGTAAACGTAACCATGTTTTATGGTCTATAGCAGGAAAACCTGCATAGGTTTTCCCGCCTTCAAGAGACTTTGTCACCCCTCCTTTACCCGCTATGGTTGCAAAAGCACCCACTTCCAAATGTCCTGCTGTGGCACTTTGTCCACCCATCACAACATTTCTACCCAAAGTTGTAGATCCTGCAAGCCCAACCTGTGCTGCACACAAGGTATATTCTCCAACATCACAGTTATGGGCTATTTGGATCAAATTATCCAATTTTGTCCCTTTACGAATGTAGGTAGTACCAAATACTGCTCTGTCTATGGTACAGTTTGCCCCTATTTCCACATCCTCTTCGACAATGACATTACCATTTTGGTGAATTTTCACATGTTCACCCTGTTTAGTGTGTGCAAATCCATAACCATCACAGCCTATAACGGTACCCGCATGAACAATACAACCTGCGCCCACTTCACTGCCATGATACAGTGTTACATTAGGGTACAGTAAAGTATCATCTCCAATGATGACATTGTCCCCTACATAACAGCCAGCCATAATGGTGACATTATTTCCAACTTTGACATTGTTTCCAAAACGTACATGTTTGTCAATATCAGTGCCCTCACCTAGATCTGGCTCTCCACCCTCTGTAGATATTTTATGGGCAAAAAACTTGGAAGCATGGGCAAGTTTCAAATAAGCCTCATCAGTGATAAGAGCAATGGTAGTCGCAGGCAGTAATCCTGCATGCTTTTCGTCAATAAATACAGCAGCAGCGTTGGTCTCTGAAAGTTGAGAAGCATACTTTGCATCCGTAAAAAAGGAGAGTTGTGTAACCGTGGCTTCACTTAGTGTATGGATACCATCGATCTCGATGTCGTTACTTTCAAAATCGATGTTGAGGATTTTTGTTATTTCAGAGAGTTTATAAGTCATTTAAATCCTTATATATGTAGGGTGCATGAATAAACAAAAAATATTTGCTTTTAATTCAGAATTCAAGTATGCATTCCCATGCACAGCATGGGAACGAGTCTACTTTTCCTAGCGTTCTATAGCCACCACACCGCCACGTACGATCTCACATGGATTATAACGCTGCGCCGCTTCTATAAAATGTTTGATACGCTGAGGCTCGTCTGCCACCATCGCGATGATCATCTCTTTACCTACATTTACAATACCACCATTGTAGGCGGCACATAAAGCACCAATATCAGAAAGGTGTTCTGCTATAGGGAATTTTGCCAAAACCATCTCTTTTTCAACCATCTCTTCATGCTCAATGACTTTATAGACGGGGATCAACTTATGTAACTGCTTGGTAATTTGCTCCATTACCTTGGCTGAACCATTGGTTGCGATCGTAATATGCGACATATCACTGTTGGGGATAGGTGCCACAGTAAGAGACTCAATGTTATAGCCACGTCCGGCAAAAAGTGCGGTTACACGTGCGAGCACAGAACTTTCATTCAGTACGATAACAGAAATAACACGTCTTTTATTTATTGATCTTTCCATTATTTTGTCTCCTTTGGCTTATCCACTTTTTGAGGTAACATCATGTTGAACAGTGCACCACCAGATGGAACCATCGGAAGTACATCTTCAAAACGATTGACGATCACGTTCATAAAACATACTTTATCTTGTGCTATAGCATCTTTGATCGCTGCATCAAACTCTTCTTTTGTAGTGACATCATAACCGATGCCTCCACATGCTTCAGCCAAAGCTTTCCAATTTGGCTGGAAAGTCAGATCTGTTTCAGAATAACGTTTCTCATAAAAGAATGTCTGCCACTGTCTTACCATACCAAGGAAGTGGTTGTTCAATATAAGGTTGATCACCGGTATTTTATACTCAGCTGCAGTCACAAGTTCTTGCATATTCATAAGTATGGAACCGTCACCCGTAATGTTAATGACCGTTTTTTCAGGAAATGCTTTTTTAGCACCCAAAGCAGCAGGGAAACCGAAGCCCATTGTACCAAGTCCTCCAGAGTTTATCCATTGGCGTGGTCTGTCAAATGGGAAGTGTTGTGCCGCCCACATTTGGTGCTGCCCCACATCAGAAGTAATGATCGCATCTTCACCAATAAGCTGACCAATACGTTCAATGGCCCATTGCGGCTTAATGACCTCATCAGAATCTACATACGATTGCGGGTGGAGTTCATCATAACGTGCCAAGATGTTTCTCCATGCCTCAAATCGGTCTGTGTCTATGCCGTCAAGCTGCGGAAGCATTGCTTTTACGACCTCAGTAACATCTCCAACAATAGGAAAATCAACATCTACCAGTTTACCTATATTGGCTGCATCAATATCAACATGAATGATATCAGCATACTTGGCAAACTCTGAAAGTTTACCTGTTACCCTGTCATCAAATCGTGCTCCTAGAGAGATAACCAGATCGGTTTCAGACATTGCCATATTTGACGCGTAGTTACCATGCATACCAAGCATACCAAGAAGTAAAGGGTTTTTTGCACCCAATACGCCTCTTGCCATAAGTGTCTCAACGGCTGGTATTTGTGTTTTTTCTGCCAGTTCTCGAACCAGATCACTTGCATTTGAAAGGACAACACCTCCACCGATATACAGTAAAGGTTTTTTCGCAGATTTCATTGCTTCTACGGCTTTTTCTATCTGCTTTGCATTCCCTTTATAGGTTGGCTTATAAGTCGGGATATTGACAGAATCAGGATAGACAAATTCTCCAATATCTACAGTGATATCTTTAGGGATATCTACAAGCACAGGACCCGGACGGCCAGAACGGGCAATATAAAATGCTTCTTTGAGTACACGCGGAAGCTCTTCCAAAGAACGTACCAAGAAATTATGTTTGGTACACGGTCTTGAGATACCCACGGCATCAATTTCTTGAAAACCGTCTGTCCCGATAAGTTGTGACGGAACCTGTCCGGAAATGACCACCAATGGAATAGAATCCATATATGCCGTTGCAAGTCCTGTGACGGCATTAGTAAACCCTGGACCAGAAGTAACCATAGCTACCCCAACGTCACCTGTAGCTCTTGCATAACCATCTGCTGCGTGAACAGACGCTTGTTCGTGACGGTTTAAGATATGCTCAAACCCCTCTTGTTTAAAAATTTCATCATAAACGTGCATGATCGCACCACCGGGATAACCAAATACAGTTTTAACACCCTCAGCGATAATTGCTTCACATACCATTTGTGCACCAGACATTTGCATGGTCTACACTCCAATATTTATATTTTTGTTGATTATAGCGTAAAAAGGTTAGAGTTTATTGGATTGTGTTGCACACAAGTCCAATGCCACACCTTCCCGTAACCCATCGTCTACTACTATACCTCGATCAAACTCTAATATAGTATAGAGTTGCTTATAAATAAGTATCCCTGCTGCTATAAGATCAGAACGACCTGTACCTACAGCAATTTCACGTTCATCAAAAGGCATGGCGAGCAATTTTTTCAAATAAAAGTCCAACTCTTCTTTTAAGAGCAAGGTACCATTGATCTTCTGTGCATTATAGGTCTCATAGTTGAACCCTAACTTCATCGCCGCCACAGTGGTAGGCGTACCTGCCGTGGCAACAAAAGCAGCAGGTTGACCTTTGGTAGCATAGTTCTCTGCACAAAACCGCTGCATGTCCAACATCTCCTGAGGCAATGCTTTTTCAATGTTTTCCAAATTCTCATAACTTTGTGCAATGGTCACTATGCCCACTTGAAAACTTTTACTCACGGTCTCTTCACCATAATGGAATATAAGTTCTGTTGACCCGCCCCCGATGTCTATCAAAACAAAAGACTCTGAAGCATAGTGTAGTTTTTTCAGTCTGTTTTGTACTGCCAGAAGTGTCAGTCTTGCCTCTTCTTCTCCTGAAATGACCTCAAAGGCAACACCTGTCTCTTTTTGTATCTGGGCCAACACAGCATCAGCATTCGA
>DQVY01000170.1 GCA_015661535.1 Sulfurovum sp.
GACAGCAAGATCTTCTAATAAGTCACATATATAGAGACGTTCTTTCTTTTTCGTATACATGTTGCTATTCTATAGTAAAAAACGTTGAAGGGTTGAAAATATGTCAAATTGACATATTTTTGAGACAGAAGGGAAATGAGGCTACCACGAACCTCCACCTCCTCCACCTCCTCCACCTCCGGAAAAACCACCGCCACCAGAGAAGCCTCCGCCTCCATTAGAACTTGTATTTGGCGGAGTAGCTGCAGCGTTTACAGAATGTGAGAAACGTCCCATGTTGTGTACATTTCCCACATACCAGCGAGGGGTTTGAACATTGAGGAGATCATAAAATGAGAGCCAATGGTCTGTTTCGTTAAAAAGTACAGCATATGGCAATAGCTTTTCAAGGTAGGCTGGATCCATATCTAAACGTCTTTTGATCTCATCTTCTTTGACACGCTTGATGTACTCTTTGAGCCCTAAGAGTTTCTTCGCTGTGTAGGCACCTTTCTGGGTGAATTTACCTATTTTTTTATAGACAATTGCCATAACGATAAGCAGTATGATCACTACACCTAAAGGTCCCTTAATCAATGTCACTAGATTAAGGCCTTTTTCTTCAAACATAAACAGAGGTGCCATGCCTAAAACTGTAAAGACTAAACCAGAAAGTTTGGAGCTCCAGCTTTTCTGTCCTACTATCATACTGATACCTGCCGCCCCAAATACTATAGGAAATATAAGTATAAATACGGTATCTTCCCCATATTTTGTAAATAGCGTATAGGCAGTCAAGGCAAGTACAGGCAGTAGCCATAAAATACTTTTACCCAAAAAGCTTTTTCTTACACGTTTAGGATTCTCTGCCATGTATCCGTCAGAAACTGACCATTTGTAAAGCGTGTCGTTGATATGGTTAAAATGATTGAGCAGGGCTTTTGCTTTGGACTCTGAGCCTCCGGACATCATAAAAACATTTGAACCTTTAAAAAGTGTAGAGTCAAGAAGGTACTTTTGATCCAAAGTAAGACCTTCTTTTGGTTTTTCAGTACGTTTTAAAACAGGATCAGACTTTTTATCTTTGTGTTCTATAGTGAGGTACCCAAGGTAGCCCAGTTCCAATATGGCAGCAGAGAAGTCATCATTGTCGGCAAATTTGTCAAGAATGAGTCCTGACTCTAAGAGACTTAAGCCTTTAGGCGGCTCATACTGCACAGCTATAGCGCGTTTGTCCACAAAGCCTGTATAATGTTTGAGCATATTCCAGAAGTAGAGTAAAAAACCTGCAAGCGCACCCCAATGCCAGTTTCCTAAAAACCAGTCCATAAACGTACCCTTGACATTTATGTCACCGCGTTGGTCTAAAATACCACGAGGAAAGGCCAACTCAACTGTTGCTCCTTCATAGGCATTTAACTTAGGTACAGTGACGATGATATCATGACCAGTACGTTGGCTTGTTGCACTGGAAATAGTTGAACCATGCATACCCGTATAGGTAGAAAGATCGATGTTGTTATTTTGCAGTGAGGTGGGTAATCTGAAAATAGCTTGAATGTTTTCTATAGGTATCTGCCATCCTGTACCTACTATGTTCCAGCGAATGGCATCATTGGCCTCATTTTGAGAAGAAGGCACTACACCTTTTTTAACACGGTAACGTATTTTATAGCTATGTTTACCCGTAACATAGCTTGAAGCGGAGCCTATCTTGAGCCGTATGATATCTCCTGCCTTCGTAGAACCCATGGTAGACTGAACCCATGCAATAGGATTTTCATCCATCTGAACAGAAAACGCATATAAGCTCAAGTCAATAATACGTCCATCTACTTTAATGGTGTGAGGAATATCACGGAAAATACCGTGTTTTTGTGCTTCTTCAAAGTCATATTCTATGGTTTCAAATATAGCAAGTTCACCACTTTGTTCTATGATGATGTCTATCTTGTAGTTTGTGATCTTTTCAGCATAAATAAAAGTGCTTAGTCCAAAAAGAAGTAAGAAAAGAAGGAGTTGTTTTCTTAACATGAAGATGCCTAAAGGTCTATTTTTGGCATCTTTTTTACATCAGCAGCTTCACTTGCATCAAGTTCAAAATAGTCACGTGGTGTATAGTTGAACCTCTGTGCTATAAAGAGGTCTGGAAATGCCTCAAGTCTAAAGTTGTAGTCTCTCACAATAGCATTGTAGTAACGTCTGGCATTTTGTATGGCATCTTCAAGATTTGAGAGTTCATTTTGCAGTTTCAAAAAGTTAGTGTTTGCTTTGAGGTCAGGGTAAGCTTCTGCAAGGGCAAACATTTTACCCAAAGCACCCGTGATCATATTGGCTGCTGCTGCTTTCTCTTCTATAGAGCCTGCAGAAAGTCCTTGTTGACGTGCTTTTATGACATTTTCAAGTGTTTCAGCTTCATACTCTTTATAGCCCTTGACCACATCTACCAATGCAGGTATGAGGTCATAACGACGTTTAAGCTGTACGTCTATGTCTGACCATGAAGCATCGATACCTGCTCGCAAAGAGGCAAAACGGTTGTAGGCCATGATAAGGTAACCCACTGCCACCACAATGATCAATAATACTATAGTTCCAAAATTCATTTTTCTTCCTTTAAGGTTTAATGGGGCTATTATAACAAAAATTTAACTCGTAACGAAGCTGCAGCTGTGTGACCAGTAAATAGAGCAATCAATCTTCTAAAAGTTCTTCTTTATTGTCTTTTAGTACATAAATGAAGGTATCGACATCCATTTCATCATAACGCTCAACACATACTTCTGTACGCACAAACTCTTCCCCTTCAAATTCATCGAGGTAGTCCCAGTTATTTTCTAAGTTGTGAGAGTAGAACAAAAAGCCATGTACAGTATCAGCTTCTGGGTCGAGTTTTATACCAGGGTAACCCATAGAGGCAGACCAGCCTGCACCGATGAGCTCACCACGTACAGTAGCAGGTACAAATTTTCCTACAATATTTTCCAAGACATGTCCATTGGGACAGTTTTGCATGAGTGTGCCGTAAACGAAGAGGGTATCCATAGTGTTATAACCTTGTGAATGTTTTTGCCATTATAAAGTAAAACACACTAAAATACTATTAAAGGATTTTTATGGCGTATGATCTACAAGACAAACTGGTAATAGCTATCTCTTCTCGGGCACTTTTTGACTTGGAAGAAGAGAATACTATTTTTGACAAAGAAGGTTTAGAATCTTACTACACCCATCAGCTTGAAAATTTAGACAATCCTCTTTCAAAAGGTTCTGCATTTAGGTTTGTGCAAAACCTACTTGCCATCAACAAAAAGTTTGATAATAAGCTTATAGAGGTGATCATTCTCTCTCGTAACAATGCAGCAACAGGACTTCGTATAGGACGATCTATAGAACACTACGCCCTGGACATAGAACGTACAGGATGGACAGCAGGTACACCTGTGACACGTTACCTGGAAGCATTTAAAGTAGACCTTTTCCTCTCTGTCCATGCACCGGATGTGGAAGAGGCAGTAAACAGTGGTGTGGCAGCGGCAACCATACTCCCACATACACCCATCACTTCAGAGGAGTCTGATATGGTCAAAATAGCCTTTGATGGTGATGCGGTCATCTTTGGGGATGAGAGTGAAAAAGTGTACCAAGAGAGTGGACTAGATGCTTTCATCGCTCATGAGAGAGAAAATGCCCAGAACCCTCTGAGCAAAGGTCCTTTCTTTAAATTCTTGAAAATCATCTCTGAGATACAAGACAGATTTCCTATGGAATCCTCTCCCATACGTACAGCCCTTGTGACAGCCAGAAGTTTCTCTACACATGAAAGAGTACTTGGTACACTTGAAGGATGGGGTGTACGGGTAGATGAAGCCTTTTTTCAGGGTGGCGTACAGAAGTACGAAGTTATCAAGGCCTTTGGTGCAGATATCTTTTTTGATGATCAGGATGCCCATTTACAACATACTGTCAAAGA
>DQVY01000290.1 GCA_015661535.1 Sulfurovum sp.
TGTTAAGATCTACGGGTGTTAAATTCTCTAAAAACTTACTCATTTTCTAACTCCACTTCTTTTTTACTCTCAAATAAATCTACATCTAGACTAAGAGCTTGAAGCTCTTTGGTCAATACGAACATCGTTTCAGGTACACCTGACGCAGGTACAGACTCACCTTTTGTGATGGCTCTGTATGCTTTTGCTCGACCTTCAACATCATCTGACTTAATGGTCAGCATCTCTTTCAGGATATGTGCAGCACCATAGGCCTCAAGTGCCCAGACTTCCATCTCCCCAAATCTTTGCCCACCAAAGAGTGCTTTACCGCCAACAGGCTGTTGTGTGACAAGTGAATATGGCCCAGTTGAACGTGCATGCACTTTTTCATCAACCAAGTGGTGAAGTTTAAGCATGTACATATACCCAACATTCACTCTTTCGATCATCTTCTCACCGGTTCTACCGTCATAAAGATCCATTTTACCATCAGAATCTATTTTTGCCATTTCAAACAATTTATCGAACTCTTCCTGGTTTGCACCTTCAAACACAGGGGCTGCAAATTTCACACCTTTTGACCAGTCTCTACCATACTTCAATAGATCTTCATCAGATAGTTTGCCAAGGAACTCTTTTGCATTCATCAATTTTGCCACATCTGAAATGGCTATCATTTTTTCTCTAAGTTCTTTTATGAAATCTTTTTGCTGATCAGCAAACATCACTTCTATTTGCTCTCCCAGTCTTTTACCTACAAGACCAAGGTGCACTTCAAGAATTTGCCCGATGTTCATACGTGAAGGTACCCCAAGTGGATTCAAGATAAGATCCACCGGTCTTCCATCTGCCATATATGGCATATCGATCTCTGGCACGATGTTGGAAACAATACCTTTATTTCCGTGACGTCCGGCCATTTTATCACCTACTTTGAGTTTTCTCTTCGTTGCGATATAGATCTTGACCAGCTTGGTCACACCTGAAGGAAGAATATCATCTTTTTCAAGTATGGATAACTTCTCTTCATGCTCCACTTTAAGTTTTTTCTTTTGTTTTAAGAAGTAATTTTTAAGCGATTCATACTCATTTTGTACATCGTCTGCATAAAACTGCACCACACCACGTAAGGCAAATCTATTGACACCTTTGATCGTTTCTACGTCAATTTTAGAACCCGCTTTATATTCTGTTTCACCTATGGTCGCATCCAAAATCAATTCCTGATTTGAGAGATAGGTTGCGATACGCAAGATCTCTTCTCTGTCGATCATGAGAAGTTTATCGTGGTGGTCACCGTCCAAGATCGCTTTTTCTTCTTCATATGCCTGTATAGCACGTGCATCTTTTTCATAGCCTTTTTTAGTAAAGACTTTAATGTCAACAACCACACCTTCCATAGAGGCTGGACAGTAAAGTGATTTGTTTACCACATGCCCGGCTTTTTCACCAAAGATAGCTCTTAAGAGTCTCTCTTCCGGTGTTGGTTTGATCTCCCCTTTAGGAGAAACCTTACCCACAAGGATCATCCCTGCTTTCACATAGGTACCGATTTCAACAATACCTGATTCATCAAGGTGCAGCAACTCATCTTCACGAATATTTGGGATATCACGTGTGATCTCTTCTGTACCGTGTTTAAGTTCTCTGGCTTCTACCTCTTTTTCATAGGTATGTACAGAAGTAAAGGTATCTTCACGAATGATCTTCTCAGAAATAACTACCGCATCTTCGTAGTTGTATCCATACCATGGCATAAATGCAACCATGATATTTTTACCAATGGCAAGCTCACCCTGATCCATGTTCGCACCATCAGCGATCACTTGCTTGGCTTCAATTTTATCACCCAATTTTACGATAGGCGTTTGTGAGAACGTTGTATTTTGGTTGGTTCTCATATTTTTTTCAAGTGGATAATGGTCAATAAATACACCATTTTCATCTTCACCCATGATATAAATATTTTTACCATCAATTTTTTCAACGGTACCTGCACGTTTTGCTTTTACCGCTTCCCAGGCATCACGAGAAACAATAGCTTCCATACCTGTACCAACAACAGGAGCCTCTGTCTTAAGTAAAGGCACCGCTTGTCGCTGCATGTTTGAACCCATCAGTGCACGGTTGGCATCATCGTGCTCCAAGAAAGGGATCAGGGCTGCAGCAGAACCAGAGATCATCAATGGAGAGATATCTATAAGGTCTACTCTTTTTGCTTCATTCAGCTCAATGTTACCATTGAGTCTTGTTTCAATAAGATCTTCAACAATACGTCCATCTTCGCTTACTACGGTTGAAGCAGGAGCGATACACTTGTCTTCTTCCTGTGTTGCAGTGATATAGATGATCTCATCTGTTACCTGACAATCTTTCACCACTTTATATGGTGCTTCAATAAAGCCGTGTTCATTTACCTTTGAGTAGGTAGCCAGTGTATTGATCAGACCAATATTCTGACCCTCCGGGGTTTCAATAGGACAGATACGACCGTAATGTGTTGGGTGTACATCCCTTACTTCAAATCCGGCTCTCTCTTTCACAAGACCACCTTCACCAAGTGCAGAAAGCCTTCTTTTGTGTGTGACTTCTGACAATGGGTTCGTCTGATCCATAAACTGAGACAGCTGTCCTGACGAGAAGAATTCCAAAATAGTATTGGTGATCATTTTAGAGTTCACCAAGTCATGAGGCATCAATTCATCGAGCACGCCGGACACAGTGGTCATCTTGTCTCTGATCGCTTTTTGCATCTTCACAAGACCATTGTGAAGTTCATTTCCAAGAAGCTCACCAATAGCTCTGATTCTTCTGTTCCCCAAGTGGTCCCTATCATCAATATGTCCTTGACCATTTTTTACTTTGATCAAATATTTTACCGTATTGATAAGATCTTCAGCAGTAAGCACTGTAGCATACTCAGGAATATCAAGACCAAGTTTATGGTTCATCTTCATACGACCGACTTTTGTCAGGTCATATCTTTCAGGATCAAAGAAAAGTTGTTTTAAAAATGCTTTGGCAGCATCAGGGGTCACAGGTTCACCTGGTCTCATCACTTTATAGATACGAATCGCAGAAAGTACATTCTCATCATCTATTTGCTCTGTCTGCTTTAACAGTCTTAAAGACTCGTTATCAGCAATAAAGGCATTAATGATCGATTGATCCGCACCCTCTGCAAGGTCATTGATCACTTCAATTGTATCAATCCCCTGTTCGATCATCTTTTTAAGTTTTGCTTCATCAAGCGGTGTGACCACATCATAAAGGACTTCTCCGCTCTCCTGATCAATCACTGGTGTAGCCAAGTGTCTTTCCATCAGTACTTCAAGAGGGTATTCGATCCACTCAAGTCCGGCATCTACAAGTTGCTGTGCTTTTTTCTTTGTCAATCTTTTACCCGCATTGACAACTGTGTTTCCATCAATATCTTTTACATCATAATCTGCTCTACCGGAAAAATCACTTGCATCAAATCTAGTTAAAAATCTATTGTCTTTTATCGTGATCTCTTTTGTAGAGTAAAAGAGTTTTACAATATCGTCTTTCGCATAATCCAAGGCTCTGAAAAGAATGGTGACAGGGATCTTTCTTCTTTTGTTGATCCTTGCATAAAGAATATCTTTTGAATCATACTCAAAATACAACCATGAACCACGGTCAGGAATGATCTGTGCAGAGTAAAGCATACCTGCACCTACTGTTGTTCCCTCTTCTTCTTTAAAGATAACTCCTGGAGATCTGTGAAGCTGGTTGACGATAACACGCTCAACACCATTCACGACAAAAGAGGTTCTGTCTGTCATTAAAGGGATGTCACGGACAAATACTGCCTGCTCTTTGATCTCCTTAGGGTCAAGTTTTTCACCTGTTTTTTCATCTCTGTTCCAGATAGTAAGTGAAATATTCATTTTAAGAGATACAGAATAGGTAAGACCTCTTTCCATACATTCTCTTACCGTATATTTCGGTTTAAGTATCTCAGAGTTTTTATAGTTTAGGGTAAGTCTGTTTTGCTGGTCATGGATAGGGAAAGAAGATCTGAATACTTTTTCCAAAGTAGAGTTTTTTCTATCTTTTTCGCCTAACATTAAAAAGTTTTCGTAACTTTTTTGTTGAAGTTGAAGTAGGTTTGGAATTTCAATTTCTCTAGGTGTTTTAGAAAAATCAACACGAAGTCTGTTACCAGAATGCAAAGAATTTAGCATGTTTGTCCTTGTAGTGGTGTTAGTAAATGGTTTAAGTATTAATATCGTTTGTCTAGAATCGGTCTAGTATTACTTGATACACAAAGAAACTATTAGAGGAGGGTATGAAATGTCTCCGAATAGCTTTTATGAATACCCAGGTAGATTGGATGAGCTTAGGCACAGGGCCTAAACTCGCTTAAATAAGATGACTTATTTAAGTTCACAAGAAGCACCAGCTTCTTCGATTTGTTTTTTGAACTCTTCAGCTTCGTCTTTAGATACACCCTCTTTAAGTACAGATGGTACCTCTTCAACTGCTGCTTTTGCTTCTTTAAGTCCAAGACCTGTAATAGCTCTTACTACTTTAATAGCATTGATCTTTTTCTCCCCAGCACTTGTAAGTACCACGTTAAACTCTGTTTGCTCTTCAGCAGCTTCGCCACCTGCAGCAGGTCCGCCAGCTACTACAGTAGCTTGCGCAGATACGCCAAATTTTTCTTCAAATTCTTTTACAAGCTCAGAAAGCTCAAGTACTGACATGTTTGAGATAAACTCAAGAACATCTTCTTTAGTTGTTGCCATTTTTAATTCCTTAAAATATATGTTATAAATGCCATTGCATTTTTAAATCAAAAGAGCCTTGTGGCTCTCACCACGCTACGCCTCTTCTTCTTTTTTAGTTGCAAGTGCCTGCATACCAATTGTAAAGTTTTGTACCGGTGCATTCCAAACATTAAGAAGCATACCAATAAGTACATCTCTAGTAGGAAGTTTAGCCATTGCATTAATGGTCTCCATACTAGCAACTTCACCCTGGATCAATCCAGTTTTAATAGAAAAAGTCTCTTTAAATTCAGTTGCTGCTTTGTCTGCGATTTTACAAGGCGTTACTTGCGCATCACCCCAGATCACAAGGTTTGTATCTGTAAAATCAACTACTTCACAACCTGCATTTTTCAATGCTATCATTGCCAGTTTGTTTTTAACAACCTGTACTTTTGTATCTTCATCTTTTGCAAGATTTCTTACGATCTCAAGATTTTCAACAGTCATACCTTTGTAATCACAAACGATAATCGCACCAGCATCTTTGAATTCAGCTGTCATCTCTGCAACCAATTCTTCTTTTCTAGTTCTAGTCATATATTCTCCTTCCGATCTCTAAAAGGGTACAAGCCTTGATGAACAATGCCTGCACGCCTACTCTTTCAAGTAGACTAATTAAGCCTTCGCCCCTTTTATCTTAGATCTAAGATATGAACCAAATGGTCCTATGAGTAGTAAAAATTACTCTCAAATAAAAACTACTTTTAGTTCTTGTTTGAAACTAATCACAAGAAAGGCCGAAGCCTGTTCTTATTTTGCTTTAATGTCCATTACTTCCGCTGTATCAAGCGTAATAGATGGACTCATAGTTAATGAGATCGCTGCATTTGCAATATATCTGCCTTTTGCAGATGCAGGTTTTGCTTTATTGATCACTTCTACAAGTGTTACAAAGTTTTCTTTGATCGCTTCTTCTGAGAAAGAAATTTTACCAATGCCCGCATGGATGTTACCTTTTTTGTCTACTCTAAAGTTAACCTGTCCGCCTTTTGCATTTTCAACGGCTTTAGCCACATCCATTGTTACCGTTCCTGTTTTAGGGTTTGGCATAAGACCTTTTGGTCCAAGGATTCTTGCCACTTTACCAAGTACACCCATCATATCCGGTGTAGAGATTACGATATCAAAATCGATTTTACCCGCTTGAATATCTTCAATAAGATCTGCAGCACCAACAAGGTCAGCACCTGCTGCTTTTGCTTCATCCGCTTTCGCATCTTTAGCAAATACTGCTACTCTTACTGTTTTACCAGTTCCATGAGGAAGAACAACTGATCCTCTCACCATCTGATCTGCATGTCTTGGGTCAACATTCAGGTTAAATGCCACTTCAACTGTTTCATCAAACTTTGCTGACTTAAGTTCTTTAAGTGTTTTCATTGCTTCATCAACACTATACGCTTTAGCTACATCTACTTTTTTAAGTAATGCTTCTCTTCTTTTACTTGGTTTTTTTGCCATTTTATTTCTCCGCTTTATGCTCCCACATTTTTAAATCATGTGGTTAAGATTAATTATAAACTTTCATAGCCAGTCAAATGACTAGTCTACGATTTCAACACCCATAGATCTACAAGAACCCGCAAGGATATTTGCTGCCATATCTCTGTCGTTTGTATTCATGTCTACCATTTTCTGATCAATGATTTCATCAAGTTTTGCTTTGGTAATAGACCCTACTTTGTTAAGAAGTGGATTATCTGTACCTTTTTTAAGCCCTGCGGCTTTTAAGATAAGATCACTTGCCGGTGGTTGTTTTGTTTCAAATGTAAAACTTCTGTCAGCATACACTGTTACGATCACAGGGATCTTGAAACCCATTTTATCTTTTGTTTTTTCATTAAATGCTTTACAAAACTCCATGATGTTTACACCACGTTGTCCTAGTGCAGGACCTACTGGTGGTGACGGGTTTGCTGATCCGGCGGGGATCATCATTTTGAACTTTTCAGTTATTTTTTTTGCCATCTGTTCTTCCTTAAATGTAATTTGATTTTCTGTTTTAAGTCCTAAAATCGGAGACTAGAGAAAGATTAAAGAATTTTCTCTACTTCTGTGTAGTCGATCTCAATAGGCGTGTTCCTACCAAAGAT
This sequence comes from Sulfurovum sp., assembly GCA_015661535.1. Taxonomy (GTDB): domain Bacteria; phylum Campylobacterota; class Campylobacteria; order Campylobacterales; family Sulfurovaceae; genus Sulfurovum. The sequence continues at coordinate 6,875 of DQVY01000290.1, forward strand.
AGAAACATTCAACTTCAGTTTCCCATGGTCAAGATCATACTCTTCTACCATACCTGTAAAGTTGGAGAATGAGCCGTTTACAATACGTACCATCTCACCTGTTTCAAAATCAACTTTAGGACGTGGTGCTTTTTTCTGCTCCACTCGGTCCAGAATATTTTTAATATCTGCATCTGTTAATGCAGTAGGTGTCTTTTGTTCACCGATAAATCTAGATACTCTCGGCAAAGACTGTATCTTGTGCCAAAGGTCAGTATCCAGGTCTATATGTGCGAAAGCATACCCCGAATACAATGTTCTCTCTGTAATTTTTTTCTCGCCATTCTTGACTTCAATCACTTCTTCTGTAGGGACAACGATACGTTCAACTTTATCTTCGATACCATGATCGATAATAAGTTGTTCTATTGCTCTCTTTACAGCTTGTTCCGATCCTGAATATGTTTGAATTGCATACCATTGAAAAGCCATTGTTTATCCTATAAAACTGATGCTACGATTGATGACATCAAAAAGTCAACCAACGCTAAAAATATTGATATCACAGTCACTACGAGAACAACTGCTAAAAATGCTTGTCTAACTTGTACTTTTGTTGGAAATATTACTTTATGGATCTCCGCTCTCGCGTTTGTTATAAATGTTGAAATTGTTCCCATATTTGTTACCTTATTATTGTGGCAGGCCAAGAGGGACTCGAACCCACGGCACCTGGTTTTGGAGACCAGTGCTCTACCAACTGAGCTATTGGCCTAAAATGATACCAATGGATAAATCCACCGGTATCTTAACAAAAGTCTCCACTTACAGCTTCATCTCTTTATGTATTGTGTGGCATTTACACCATTTACAATACTTTTTGAGTGCAAGTTTCTCTGTTGTTGTTTTTTTATTCTTAGTGGTGTGATAGTTACGTCTTGTACATTTCTCACAACCTAAGTGAACTGTTTCTCTCATTGTTATCTCCTATGATAAGTGCGCAAGAGGAAAATCCTCTTACAGTGTTTTCTTAAGCAATAATCTTAGAAACAACACCAGCACCAACTGTTCTACCACCCTCACGGATAGCAAACTTAGTACCTTCTTCAAGTGCAACTGGAGCGATAAGTTCAACATTGATTTTAACGTTATCACCAGGCATAACCATTTCAGTACCTTCTTGAAGGATCACTGAACCTGTTACATCTGTTGTACGAACGTAAAATTGTGGTCTATAGTTATTGAAGAATGGAGTGTGTCTACCACCCTCTTCTTTAGTAAGAACATAGATCTCTGCTTCAAAAGTTGTATGAGGTGTAATTGAACCTGGCTTACAAAGAACCATACCTCTTTGTACAGCTTCTTTATCGATACCACGGATAAGTACACCACAGTTATCACCAGCTTCTCCACACTCCATCTCTTTACGGAACATTTCAACACCGGTAACAGTTGTTTTTTGCGTATCTTTAAGACCAACGATCTCTACATCATTACCAATACATACTGTACCTTTATCAACTTTACCAGTTACAACAGTACCACGACCTTGGATAGTAAATACATCTTCAATTGCCATCAAGAAATCTTTATCAGTTTCTCTTACAGGCTCAGGGATGTATGAATCTACAGCATCCATAAGTGCATATATTTTTTCTGACCATTCACCAGCTGTACCAGCTTTCGCTTCTTCAAGTGCTTGGAATGCTGAACCAGCGATGATTGGTGTATCGTCACCTGGAAAATCATACTCTTCAAGAAGTTCACGTACTTCCATCTCTACAAGCTCTAACATCTCTTCTTTATCTTCATCATCAAGCTGATCTTCTTTGTTCAAGAAAACTACGATGTATGGAACACCTACTTGTTTAGAAAGAAGGATGTGCTCTCTAGTTTGTGCCATTGGACCATCAGTCGCAGCAATAACAAGGATCGCACCGTCCATTTGAGCAGCACCGGTAATCATGTTCTTAACGTAATCCGCGTGACCTGGACAGTCTACGTGAGCGTAATGTCTTGTATCTGTTTCATACTCTACGTGAGAAGTAGCAATTGTAATTCCTCTTTCTCTCTCTTCTGGAGCATTATCAATTTGATCATAATCCATAGTTGCTTGACCATTTTTAAGCCCTAAACACATTGTGATTGCAGCTGTTAATGTAGTCTTTCCGTGGTCGACGTGACCGATAGTACCGATGTTCACATGCGGTTTTGTTCGTTCGAATTTTTCTTTAGCCATGCTATTCTCCTAGCGTAAAATGTTTTAAAGGCAGTATTATACCTAAATTTTCTTAACTTATATAACCTATATGGACAGAACTATTACACAAATGTAATACTTTTGTCCATACTTTGGTTCTGGAGCCCATAGTGAGACTTGAACTCACGACCTCTTCCTTACCAAGGAAGTGCTCTACCCCTGAGCCATATGGGCACAATATGTACATAAAAGCGATTTCTTCGTTTAAAAAACAATTATTGAGTAGTTTGTTTGAGATTATTAGTTGCATCTACGGTATAGCGACTATCGCGTATGCCTAATGTGAAAGTTAATAATAGTTATGTGAAGTACATAATTCACACAGCTCCCAGATTGATGGAGCGGGCGAAGGGATTCGAACCCTCGACAGCCTGCTTGGAAGGCAGGAACTCTAGCCACTGAGCTACGCCCGCGTATTTATGCAACATAACAGTTTATGGTGGTGGGTGAAGGATTCGAACCTTCGAAGACGTAGTCAGCGGATTTACAATCCGCCCTCGTTGGCCACTTGAGTAACCCACCACTTAAATTGTTTGTTTAATTCTGGTACAAACACTGATAATTATATTTCTATGGAGCTGGTGAAGGGACTTGAACCCGCGACCTGCTGATTACAAATCAGCTGCTCTAGCCAACTGAGCTACACCAGCGCCATCATTAAAAGTTATTCACTTAAAATGGACGGGAATTATAGACAAAAACATTTTAAATGTCAAGGGTTTTTGTGAAATAGTTGAAAATTCCTCTTTTTTAGCTAATTTAACTAGAATACAAGATCAAAAAAGACTGGATATAGGGCAAAACATGAAAATACTATTGGCACCAAGTGAAACAAAAAAGTCTGGGGGAGAACACTCCTTTCATCCAAATGCTCTGCTTTTTGATGCATTGGCACCGCATCGTATGAAACTTTTACATAGCTATATCAATGTATTGCAGCAAGGCGACATGACCGTTTTGTCTAAAATGTTCGGCATTAAAAAAGAGGCAGATATTCTCAAACATAAAAAAGATATCATTCATGAGCTCACCATGAAAGCCATTGAACGCTACACAGGTGTAGCATTTGATTATCTTGGATATGACACATTGAACGATACGGCACAAAAGTATGTAGATGACAATGTGATCCTTTTCTCAAACCTCTTTGGGCCTATTCGTGCAGATGATCTCATTCCTGAGTACAAACTCAAACAAGGGGAAGCAGTAGGAGAGATAAAACCAGAAAAATTTTACCATGCACATGCTGCAGACTTGATGGAAGCATACTTAGCACAAGAGGAGATCTTGGATCTGCGTGCGGGGTTTTATGATAAATTCTATAAACCTAAAAAACCGTATACCACCCTCAAGTTCATTAAAGACGGCAAAGTTGTGAGTCATTGGGCCAAAGCCTACAGGGGGATAGTCTTGCGTGAAATAGCCAAAGCAAATGTGCAAAGTATAGATGCCTTTATGCAGCTTTCCATAGAAGGATTAGCTGTTCATGAGATACAGACCAAGAAAAATAAAACTGAAATCATATATACTATAGAAACATAAAGGATCAACATGCGCCTGCCCTCTGATAAAACACTCTACAGAATTTTACTCTTCCTGCTTTTTGGCATGGTGATCCTCGGTCTTATTTTTGATACGGATCTCTCTTAATGAAAAAAAATCTATTTGAAATGGGTGCAGATCTTGGAGAAGAGTGGTCTTCAGACAATAAAGAGAAACCTTCTCAAAAGGTCTCTGCTGAAATGAAAAGTCCTGAAAAACATCAACTCTATTTTGCCAAAGAGAAACGTCGAGGGAAAGTTGTGACTATCATAAAGCCTTTTTGTTTGGAAAAGAAAACCTTGCAGGCACTGCTAAAGTCTCTTAAAAAGAAGTTGGGTACAGGCGGCACTGTAAAAGAAGACACACTTGAGTTCCAGGGAGAACTTCAAGTACAGCTTAAACCTATACTTGAAGAGATGTCCTATCGTTTTAGGCACTAAACAAGGTTCGATGTTGAGGCAAAGCGCCTAAACGATTCAAAGTCTTCAAAAAGAGACTCTTCGTCAATCACCGCAGGAATGAGATTTATTCTTCTCAGTCTGTCTTCTGGTTGCTTTTGGATCCCCGTCAAAAAGACTTCGATACCTCGCTGTTCCAACGCAAGTACAGCATCCTCAATGGCATACATCCCGCTTTGGTCTATATAGGGTACATTTTCCATACGAAAAACCACTATCTTCACTTTGGGAAGCTCTGACATGATCTTTGAAAAATATGCAGTAAAGCCAAAAAATATAGGTCCCTCAAAAGACTGCACATAAATTGGAGACTGTGTGTTTCCCTCATCAAGCAAGCCGCCCATATCAGCATCAAAAGGTTTAAGCTGGGCACCCTTTTCCGCGAGGTCTCCCATTTTTTTCATAAATAACACCGAAGCCAGTACCATACCTACAGCAACCGCCTGAAGTAAGTCCGCAAACACAGTTAAAAGCAGTACAATAAACATGATAACGACCTCAGAACGAGGCACATCCGTAATATGTTTAAGCCCTTTATAGTCAATAATATTGAAACCTACCGCAATCAATATCCCTGCCAGGACAGGCAGAGGGATAAGTGAAGCATATTCAGAAGCCCCCAATAATACAATGAGCAGTCCCAAGCCATGCACTACCCCGGAAAGACGTCCCCGTCCCCCTGCATCAATGTTTACGACCGTTCTCATGGTTGCCCCTGCACCAGGAAGACCTCCAATGAGCCCTGCACCTATATTACCGATCCCCTGCCCTATGAGTTCACGGTTTGAGTTATGTTTTGTTTTTGTTTTATTGTCTGCGACTACAGAGGTCAAGAGTGAATCTATGGCACCAAGTGCAGCCAAAGTAATAGCCGGGATCACCATGACCATAGGATGATGCCAATCCATAAACAAAAGTGTATCAATATGTACCTCGGGCATGCCTTTGGGAATATCACCAATGACAGGCACCTTCAAGCCGGCAAATACCGTCAAGACAGTTAATCCTACAAGTGCTACCAGTGAGGAAGGTAGTTTTTTACTCACCTTGGGGAAAAGATAGATAATAGCAAGGGTAGCAAGGGAAAGACCTACTGCCTGCATATTCATCTCTGCACCTATCTTTCCCAGCGAAGTGAATACATCTATAATATTGGCAGGAGAGCTGAGTCCAAAAAAAGGGAAAACCTGCAACAGTATGATGATCAAACCGATCCCGGACATAAACCCTGAGATAACAGGATAGGGCATGTACCGTACATACTGTCCCAGACCCATAAGTCCCATAAGCACCTGGAATATCCCGGCAAGCACAAAGGTGGCGATAATCGTTCCAAAAGCCGCATCAAGAGACCCATACAGGGAAACTTCTCCGGCTATAATTGCGGCAGCAACCACCGCCATGGGACCCGTAGGACCGGATATTTGCGTTTTTGTACCACCAAAAACCGATGCCAATATACCCAGTGCAATGGCACCATAAAGACCGGCTATCGCACCCATCCCCGACTGTACACCAAATGCCAATGCCAAAGGAAGTGCCACAACTGCTGCGGTTATACCGCCAAAGATGTCTCCTGAAAGATTTTTTGTATCGATCACTTTTCTATCCTTTTCCAAATAACAGGAAGTATATCAAAAAATGTTAACTAATATCTGTATATAGATCTAAAACGCAAGCACACTTAATTCCCGATAGCCAATGCATATAATACCATTTCATCATTTTCTACAAATTCATTGACCTCATCATCATAATACGCGCCAATACCGGAACATCCTACTCCTAAATACAAAGAAGCGACATAGAGTCTATGTCCTATGATGCCTGCTTTTTGGTAAAGGGCCTGATAGTTCTGTGATTTAGAAGTAATAAAAAATGCTACAGCACCTTGTTCGGAAAGAGAATACTGCTCCAAAGAGAGATAGCCTGCATGTCTGGCGAAATCTCCATGTTTGATATACTTGCCATCCTTATAAAGTCCCAAAGGCATATCCAGGACCCGATTTAAGACCATATAAATAGAGATATCTTCATCGCAGTCAGAAAGTACAGGCTGGTGTATGGCATCTATGATGTAGTTGAACTGCCCTTTACTGATAGCTTCAGCGTTAAATCCTCTTTGAGAACGTCTATGCAAGAGTGTTTCCTGTAACTTTGTTCTGTTGTAGGTAAACACAGGAGCATGCTTTTGGATTTGACAGCCTTTCAGTGTGCTGCTCTCTTCATACGCCTGTTCGATCAAAGGATTTTTTTCAAATGTTTTAGAGGCATCCACATAGGGAAGTTCAAATTCAAGAGGGGCAACAAAACTGTTTTTCACAGCTTGAGCCATCACAGCAGCAGACAAAAACCATTCACGATCTTCAAAACCAAACATACGATTCAGTTTTTCTCTTTCAATACCATAGCATATACGTACCGTTTCTTCTTTCAGTAAGGCCGCAGCTTCTATACTTCCCAAAAGATGCCCTGCATCCAAAAGACAATAACGAAATGCTCTATTTTTATATTTCCAAGAAGAGCGGTAGTAGACAGCAGAGACCAAAAACATATACCCCTGCATTGCTGTTTCATACCCAAAATACGGTTCCAGTCCTTCTGTACCCTGTAGAGGATGTAATAATGTTAAAGATGCAGTACTTACTTCATAATGGTAAACACCATCTTCTTTTCCCTCTACACCACGTGCCTGAAAATAAAGTTCATTGGGATACAAAGCACCTGCAGAGGGATTAATACGCAAATAGTACTCGCCGTTTGGATAGGTTTTTTTGGCTGAGATCCCGGCAATATGATACAAAAAGTTGTCTTCCTCGTCATCCAAGTCTATTTTTGTTCTTCTATACAGTTCAGGATAGTTCTTATAGGTAGTGGGTTGATCTGCCCAATCCATCTGATTGGGATTGGTTCGCACAGAGTTATACGAATGTTTTGTATTCGCATGGTACCAAAACATTAAATAAACACCTCTTGATGTTTGCGTTTTAGTGTTTCTATCTTCTCCCTGGCTTCTTCGAACAAAGAGAGGTACACTATCCCTTCCCTGCACAGAGGTATGTACCTTTCATAAGACTCCATCACACGTCTTGCTTTTTTATCTGCATTGTTACGCTTACGTTTAAGATGTTCAAATCCTATGGCAGCATTAATGAAGCCTTTTACAAGATTTGCCAAAGGGTCTTTTTTCAAGCGGAGCGGATGCCATGCCTCTTCCATCACCTCATGGGCTTCAAAATATTCTCCCTCATCCAGTAACTTTAGGTACACTTTTAATGCACCTTCCAAATCATCATTCATTGTTAACATTATTTCTCTACCACTTTATGTATTTTTTCTATTAGTGCTGTGATGTTTATATCATACGCAAAACAGCTATTGATCTTACATGCAAGATACTTATCACTCTCTTCGGATTTGCTTAAAACAAAAGGATATTGTATGGATTCAATCGCTTCTCTGCTTTTTTGCAACTTCTCTTTTTTGGCTTTTACAATAATATCACCTCTTTTGAGCCGTATAAACGTATGTACAAGTTTAGAAGCATCCGCAGGGTTTTGCTCCAATACTGCACCCATAGTCTCTATTGTCTGCTTCACCACGTCTGCATAACGAAGGTTTCCACTCAAAGAAGAGAGTCGTAACAGATCTTCCAACATTTTACTAAGTGCTGATGTATAATACCGGTCATCAAAATCTGCCACAGCCTCTATACCATCATGACTTAAGTACCATCGTTTGTTTTTATAAAATAACTGTAGCGATTCGGAAGCAAGTGTATCTAAGTGTGTCAGATATACCTGGTCATAGGTTTTTTCATACCCCTCTATCAGTGCATCCATCAAAAAAGCATAATCCTCAAGCAGGGATTTTTGTTTTACTGCTTTTCCCAAAAGGCTTTGATGGTACAGTACTTTGTTTTTTCGCATTCGTTTTAACAGAGAGGCTAAATGTTCTTTTGCTAAGGGTAAATATCTATTGTCGAGTTCGGAGGCGGAGAACAATGCTTTGATCATCATCGCATTCCACGCAGTGATCACCTTCTTGTCTACAAAAGGAAAAGTACGTGTTTTTCGAAGCATTCTTAAATAGTTCTTCACCTCTTCCAGCCTCGATGGTATCTTTTGAGACATTATATGCGCATGTGAGAAGTCTCCATCAATATTGCCATCTTCTTCAATGCCAAGATAAGAGAGAGCAGCTTCTACCTCATTAAGCGTGAAGCCTTTTTGAAGTAAGGCATGTTTTACTTCTAGATATTCATAAATAAAATAACCACCTTCCTCCCCATTACTGTCAGCATCAGAGGCAGAGAGATATACCCCCTCTTCCATAAAATTCTTTTCCATTTGATCTATGCTTTCCCTCAGCACCCTTTTATAAAGAGCATCTCCCGTCATTTTATACAGTTTCACATACACAGGAATCAGTTCGGCAGTGGTATACAACATTTTTTCAAAGTGGGGGATCTGCCATTCATGGTCTGTGGTATATCGGAAAAAACCTCCCCCAATCTGGTCATAAATACCCCCTTCTGCCATTTTCCTTAATGTTTTTTCTGCCATATAAAATGCCTTCTGATTGCCATTCAATGTGTAGATATCGAGGAGTAGCTCCAGCTTTGAAGCTTCTGGAAACTTAGGACGTTTGGCAAAACCGCCATTTACAACATCAAACTGCATGGCTATAACATTAACTACTTTGTTTGCTATATCTAGTGATCTTGTATTTTTTAAAGAAACATCTTTGTTTCTCTTTTTATATTTTTGTATACTTTTTCCAAATGCTTTTTTATCTTTTTGCAAAGCTATAAAAGACGGCAATAAATACATCAGTCCTTTAGAACCATATGCCTCTTCTCTGGGAATATACGTTCCTATAAAAAATACTTCTCTTGAAGGAGAAAGAAATACAGACAGCGGCCAACCCCCGCGTTCTCCATACACATCCATATAAAGAGACTGATACTTTTTGTCTATTTGAGGGTAGGCTTCTCTGTCCACTTTGATAGAGATAAAATCATCATTCAGCAATGTTGCTATTTCAAGATCGGTAAAACTCTCTTCTTCCATGACATGACACCAGTGGCAAGTGCTGTATCCTATAGATACAAATATAAGTTTGCTTTCTCTCTTTGCTTTTTCAAAAGCTTCTTCTCCCCAGGGGTACCAGTTGACAGGATTATGGGCATGCTGCTGTAAATAAGGGGAATCTTCTGTTATTAGCGCATTGGTATGGTTATGTTCTGCATAAAGTAAATGTGCCCATACAAGTATATATAATATTATTTTCATAATACTTTTCCTTCTCCCATAGGGTCGGTAAACCGACCCTACAGTTCATAAAACAATTTCGTTATAATAATTCCAATATACCATAAAAGTAGCTAATAATGACAACTCAAGAAAAAAGCGACATAAAAAATAAAATAAAAAATGACATACTCACACTGAACAAGCAGATCTTCACACTTGAAGAAAAAGTAAAGCCCATAGCTCCTGACTGTGGGCTAGGAAGACTCACCCGTCTGGAAGCTATGGGAGAACAAGATGTCAACAACAAAATACTTGATGAATCAAGAGTAAGGTTTACCCGCCTAAATAATGCGCTTCAGCGTATAGACACACCTCTATTTGGTATTTGTATAGAGTGTGAAGAAGAAATTGGGTTTGGACGTATGTCTATACGTCCTGAGTCGGTGAGATGTGTAGAGTGTGCGAATAATTTGTAGGGTGCGTTAGGAAACACACCCTACAGAGATTCTATGTTCCCTACTACTTTTCCTACAATGGTCACTTCATCTGCTGAAACTGCCTGAGGAGGGTACATACTGTTATCAGAGATGAGTTCAATCATACCATCCACACGCTGCTGTATACGCTTGATAAACAGTCCTCCTGTCGTTGCCGCAATAAAAATACCATTTTTGGCAATGTTAGTTTGGGTTCTGTCTACAAACACAATACTTCCATCTTGAAGTGTCGGTTCCATAGATTCGCCATCTACATGAATAGCTTCAAGTTCTGTATTGCCCATGCCAACCATATTATGCATGATCTTTTCATCTATACTAATGCTCTCATAATTTTCATCAAATACCTCTGCACCACCACCTGCACTTGCACGAATATCCGAGAAGTAACGTACTTGAAAAAACTTTTCTGTTTCTGCTTTTAACATATCTACCGCCTGATCAAAAAAAAGCCAATTCACTGAGATTTTCTTCAAAGCACAAAATTCCAAGATCTCTTCATAAGGAATAGAGTTTCGTTTTTTCATAGTCGCGAAGGTAGCTTGAGGTATGTTCAATGCGGTAGCCACATCTTTATCGAAAACCTTTTTACCTATCGTCGTTTCTGAAATGACATCTTTCAATTTTTCTATAATTTCACCTAAAATCAACATTTTAACTCCTTATATGTCATATATATAGGTAATCATAACCTATTTTTCTTAAAAGTATGACAATTTGACATATTTTTTAACTATTTTATTATTTTTATATACAATTTGACATATTTAAAAATTAAAAGGATTTAAAATGATCTACTCACAAAATAAAGAACTTATCTCTTACGCGATCAAAATGGGATGTAAAACAGCTTCAGAGTTTGCCATGTTTTTAAAAGCCAGAGAATCTATTCTAGCCCTTTAACATTGAACCCTCTGATTACCCAAAGAGTAAAATATTGACTTCATCTCCAATGGCTTTTGAAGTATCTTCTTCTGAAGTGACCAAAAGAGCAACGTCTCCAAGCATATTGGTCAAGATGGCAGAGGAACCCACTTTTTTACCTTTGAAGTCTACATAATATTCACCCTGCATCAGTGAGACATTACATGCGGTGAACTCTGCTTTTTTTGCACGTTTCACAAAAGGCTCTTTGAGTTTGGCTTTGACCGTACGCAAAGAGGAAGTACCCTGCTGTAATTTCTCAATTAAAGGGACAAGGTAAAGCAATGCAGTGACTGTCGAAGAGTAGGCAAACCCTGGCAAGCCGATAATAAATTTGTCCTCTTTACGTGCCACCATAATGTGTTGTCCGGGTTTCACCCTGACACCTTTAAATACAACATCACAGCCAAGCTCATAGATAACATCTTTCACAAAGTCAAAATCTCCCACAGAAACACCCCCTGTAGTAACGACTATGTCAGATTTTTCCAATGCTTCCGAAATTTCTCTGGTGATCGTCTCTTTGTCATCTTTAATACACCCTAACTGCAAGGGAGCCCCATCATACTTCTTCACAATAGCTTCCAAGATATAGTTATTGGAAGAACGTATTTGAGAATCGTTGGTTTGTTCCTGCCCCAGTTCCAAAAGTTCAGACCCTGTAGAGAGTATGGCAACTGTTGGTTTTTCATACACCAGCACATTGGCTATATTCAGGCTGGCCATCACCCCAATTTGAGGAAAATCTATCTTTGTTCCTTTTGCTATAAGCATTTGCCCTTTTGCATAATTTTCTCCTACTTCGCGCACAGAAAACCCTTGGGGAACCTCTTCTTTAATAATAATATCATCTCCGGAAACTTCTACATTCTCTATGGGGATCAAGGTATCTGCCCCATGTGGCATCAGTGAACCTGTAAATGTTTTAATACAGGTCCCCGCAATAACCTCTTTTTGCAAAGCTGAGCCGGCAGGGTTAATACTCTCTACCCGCAATGTACCCATGGTCATATCTTCATGAATAACCGCATAGCCATCCATGGCAGATGTAGGGTATTCCGGAGAGTTATGATCAGCTACGATATCTTCAGCAAGGACATAGCCCAAAGCATCTACGATGTAAAGTTCTTTTGTTTTATAGTGATTGATTTCTAAATTATTTAAAATTTCTATTGATTCGTCAAAATGTATCATTGTGCTGTATCCCTTGTGTAGGGTGCGTTTCCCAACGCACCAATAAATTATTTAATGCAAAAGGTACGTTGGGAAACGCACCCCACTAAGCCAATAAACCCGAACCGTCCATAGGTGTACTTCTGTCTGCTGCATAAATACGCTCACCATTTTTCACATCATATTTCCATATCGGGGCATTGGCTTTGAAGTCTTCTACAAACGCGTCTATAAGCTCTAATGCCACCCTGCGTTTAGGAGAAAATACTGCAGAGACATACGAAGAGGTATGCACAGGCACATCACCTATGGCGTGTGCCATTTTTACCACTGCACCCACAGCTTTGGCTTTCTCCTGCCATTCATCAAACCATTTTTGAAGGACGGGCTCATAAATATCAAAACTCAGTGCTTCAATATCGTCTTCTGCTCGTATCGTTCCTACAAAAGGGATATACGCACCATAATTTGACGCTGCCTGTTCATCCAGCCATCTACCGAAGATCTCTTTGACATTCAATGGACCATCATAAAGTTCCATTACTGTCCTTTATCATTAAAAGCATTGTATCATAATGCATACCCACACTATTCACTCCTCACTCCTCACTATTCACTTGACAGTTGCTGGCAACTGTCATCCACCACATACAGGAGGTAAAATAGATACTCTATCACCATCTTTTAGTGCAGTACCAAGGTCATTCACCATCGTGTCATTCAATGCAACGGCACACTTGTCCAACCACTCGCTCAATGTACTGTCTTCTTTTAACTTTGTCGATACATCTGCCAAGGTTGCGGCTTCCATTTCTATCGCTTCTTTGGCAATAGGTCCTAAAAATTCTACTTTTATCATGAGAAATTCCTCTCTTACTGTTAACGCGATTATAAATCTTGTTTGGTATAATCATGCTTAAAAAAGGATAGGTATGTTATTTGGCTCTATCTCCTATCTTAACCTTCTTCCTTTTCAAGTCTTTCTGAAACGAAGACTTTCACATCATGCCACAAGGATGTCTTTTACCTACAAACGAGCTGTACCTTCAACCATTAATCAAGCCTTTAAAAGACGTGCTGTCCATGCTGCATTCATATCATCTGTCGCATCAAAAAAATGTAACTGTACCAACCTTGGTATAATCGCGCATAAAAAAGTTTACTCTGTTTTACTGCTTAAAGGAGAAAATCAAAGTGATCCGGCTTCCGCTACATCCAACAAGCTTGCAAAAGTCTTGGACTTGCAAGGCAGGGTTCTTATAGGTGACACAGCGCTTCAACACTATCTAAATGGAGGAGAGGGTCTTGACCTTGCAGAGGCATGGTACAAGAAAACTGCACTGCCTTTTGTCTTTGCAAGACTCTGCTACAACCAACATGGCAGAAACATCGAACATTTAGCCAAAACATTTGCCAAGACAAAGGTCAAAATACCCCAATACATTTTAAAAAAAGAAGCGAATAAAAGAGGGATCAGCCCTCAACAACTGACTTGGTATTTGGAGCATATTTATTATGAAATGGATTGGAAAGCAAAGAAGTCTTTGAAAAAATTCTTATCTATGTAGGATGCGTTGGGAAACGCCTCCTACGCGATCTCTTTAATCGCTCTTTCTATACGAGAAATCGTCTCACCCACACCTAAAATAGCCATAATTTCATCCAACCCAGAACCTGTCATGGAGCCCATAAGACTGACGCGTAAAGGCATACCTATCTTACCAAAACCTATCTCTTTCTCTTCTACTATCTTTTCCATGACAGCGTGGAAGGCTTCTTTGGTCGTAGGCTGGGCCAAGGCTAACATATCTGCAAAGGCGGAAAGTATCTCTTTGGCTTCCCCTTTAAAAGCTTTTTTGGCTGACTTCTCATCATAACGCTCCGGAGCAGTAGTAATAAGCTTGATCTGCTCTGCCAACTCAACAAGGGTTTTACCTCTCTCTTTGGTAGCATTGAGCAGCATAGAAGCTTTTTCATTCCCTGCCAGATCAACACCAAAGTCTTTTAACAGTCCTATAAGCTTCTCATCTGACGCTTCTTTAATATAGTGTGCATTAAGCCATAACAATTTGTCCAGGTTATAGTTAGATGAGCTTTTATTGATATCATTTGGGTCAAAAAGGGCTATCATCTCTTCAATGCTAAAGATCTCCTGGTCCCCATGACTCCAGCCCAAACGCACAAGAAAGTTAAGCAATGCCTCGGGTAAATAACCCATCGTTTTATACTCCATCACATCGGTTGCACCATCACGCTTAGAGAGTTTTTTTCCTTGTTCATTGTTTATCATGGCAACATGGTAAAAATTCGGTAACCTAAAGCCCAATGCATTATAGACCACAATTTGCTTAGGTGTATTATAGAGGTGGTCGTCTCCGCGTATCACTTCTGTACAGCCCATAAGCGCATCATCTATGGCAACCACAAAGTTATAGGTTGGACTTCCATCTGCACGGGCAATAACAAAATCATCTACCTCTGTCGCTTCTACCGAAAACTCTCCCTTTACCCCATCATAGAAAGAGATACGTCCTTCCTGTGGTGCTTTAATACGGATAACCGGATCAATACCTTCTGGAGGTGTGCCTGTAAAATCACGGTAACGCCCATCATAACGTGTACGCTCTTTTTTAGCCATCTGTGCTTCCCGAAGCGCTGCCAATTCTTCTTTGGACATATAACACTTATACGCCTTACCCTCTTCAAGTAATTGATCAATATATTTTTTATACAGGTCAAAACGCTTGGACTGATACACCACTTCACCATCGCAGTCCATGCCTACCCAGTCAAATGCTTTTAGTATGGCATCTTTTGCCTCTTCTGAATTACGTGCCATATCTGTATCTTCGATACGAAGGAGAAAGGTCCCTTTGTTGTGTTGTGCAGTAAGCCAGGAAAAAAGTGCGGTGCGCAAGCCCCCTATATGTAAATACCCCGTTGGAGAGGGTGCAAAACGTGTGACTGTCATAGTAGTACCTTGTAAATA
This sequence comes from Sulfurovum sp., assembly GCA_015661535.1. Taxonomy (GTDB): domain Bacteria; phylum Campylobacterota; class Campylobacteria; order Campylobacterales; family Sulfurovaceae; genus Sulfurovum. Next base: position 21,952 of record DQVY01000290.1, read on the forward strand.
AATTATGTGATTGTATCTAAAATGTGGTTAAGAGGTATTTTATCGTCGGTCAGGACGTTCTTATCCTGACCTAAGTGTAGCACTAATTCTTCTTTTTCGTCTTCTTCTTTTTCTCTTTTTTTGTTTTCTTAGGCTTAGATTTTAACTCTTTTTTCTTCTCATCTTTAGACTTCATCTTTCGCTTCTTTTTATCTTTAACTGTAGTTTTTGACTTTGTTTTGTTTGTTGTCTTTTCAGGTTTTTCTTTGACTGATTTTTTTGCAGTCGTTTTCTTTTTAGCTGTCTTTTTATTAGTACTCTTTTTAACTTTTTTTACATCAGCACTTGACTTTATATTTTTCTTCAGATTTGTCGCCGTTTGTTCACCAATACCATTCACGCGCTGAAAATCTTCAAATGATTTAAA
>DQVY01000050.1 GCA_015661535.1 Sulfurovum sp.
AATATTTTTCAAAGAATTCGCTAAACAGTTAGCTGCTTGATTGAGGTGAAATTGCGTTAGTGATTAGAATTGGCGAAATATGTACTGAATGGTTTTGAAGGGTTTGCTTTAGTGGATAGTTTTAAATGATTCAGATGCGATAATGATTGACACCTAGTGATTAGGATTGACTTGTATTTCTGGTGTAGTAGGAGTTTTTGAATGGTGGCGCCAGACGGAATCGAACCGCCGACACAAGGATTTTCAATCCTTTGCTCTACCAACTGAGCTATGGAGCCACGACTTAAAGACAGGATGTCTGTTTAAGTGGATAGAATTATAACGGCTTAACCTTAAAAATCTGCTAGGATAGCAGGGAAAGCGTTATTTTTTTAAATTTTTTACCAAATCCATAAATGTTTCTCCTCTGTGTTTGTATGAGTTGAACTGGTCAAAGCTTGCTGCAGCAGGAGAGAGTAGGGCTACCTCTTCTTTGGAAAATTTTGAATCAATGTGTGTAATGGCATTTTGAATGTTCTGAGATGCTATGGCTTTGACATTGTGTTTTTTTGCAAGGGCCAAGAGCTTTTCATTGTTAGCACCGATGGTATAAAGCATGATATTGAGTGTTTCCAAGAGTATAAAAAGAGGTGTGAGGTCTACGCCTTTGTCATCACCACCAAGGATGAGGTGAATAGGTCTGTCCGCATAGCCTTTGACCGCCTGTATCGCAGCATCCAGGTTGGTGGCTTTGGAGTCATTGACCCAGAGTCTGCCTTGGGCATCAAAAAACTCTTCTTGTCTGTGGGCGTCACGGGTGAAGTTGTTGAGCAGGGCATAGTCTGCTTCATCGAAGAGTACCCTTGTCATAGCAAGAGAGAGCAGGGCATCTTGTAAAAAAGCACCTTTATAGTTGAGTTTTGAGGCATCCAGGTTAAAGTACTCAGAGACAAATTCATCGCTGTCATACTCTACTACGTAGGCATGGGTTTTGGGTACCTTTAAGCCTTTAGGAATAAGCGCCAGTTCTCCCTCTTTCATAGTAAGAAGAGGACGAAGTTTGTCTGCGGCATAGGCTTCTTCTGTCCCATGCCAGTCTAAATGGTCTGGTGTGATGGGCAAAAGCAGATACATATTGGGTGAAGCTACATGTGTATGGTGCAGTGCAAAAGAGGAGCTTTCAAGTACCCAAATAGCAGCATCGGTACTTAACTCTGCTAGAGGGGTACCGATGTTGCCCCCACTGACTGCCCCGCGGTGTTCTAAAATATGGGTGAGCATCTGCGTGGTCGTGGTTTTTCCGTTTGTACCGGAGATCCAAATACTAAAAGGCATCTCTTTGGCAAAGTAGTCATACTCACTGAGAAGGTTTTTTGCACTTTTGATAAGAGGATGATTAGGCTTTAAACTGGGAGTCGTGACTTCCAGCTGACTTTCATCGGGGTTGAAAAGTGAAGAGGGTTTGATGGTGTTGTTATCAGCATCTGTATAGGTTTCTGTGCAGTTGTCATCAAAAAAGGTACAACCTCCACCCAGTTTTTTAGCGATAGCCTTAGTGGTGAGACCGTAGCCAAAGAGTGTAGGCTTCATGAAAAATTCCATTTTTCAAATGAGTAATGAGTACTGAATAATGAGTAATGTGATCGATACATAATTAACCTTCTTTCATTGTTATCTGAACTTAAAAGAGATAAGTGCAAGAATATTTGCAATGAATGCGATCATCCAAAAGCGCACGATGATCTTATTTTCTGCCCACTGTTTGAGTTCGTAGTGATGGTGTATGGGTGCCATGAGGAAGATGCGTTTTCCCCGCAGCTTATAAGAACCTACCTGTAATATGACAGAAATGGTTTCTACCACAAAGACAAGACCTATGAGAATAAGAAGCACCTCGCTCTTTCCTAAAATCGCCAAGTAGGCAATAAACCCGCCAATGGCAAGACTGCCTGTGTCTCCCATGAAGACTTCTGCAGGGTAACAGTTGTACCATAAAAAGCCAAGTAATCCTCCGGAAAAGGCAAGGGCTAAAATAGTTACTTCTCCTACACCTTTGATGTTGGGTACAAGTAGGTATTGGGAAAAGATGGCATGTCCTGTCACATAGATAATCGCTGCAAGGGTACTCAAAGCAATAATGGAAGGTACTGTGGCAAGTCCGTCAAGGCCGTCGGTAAGGTTGACGGCATTGGTAGTGGCTAAAAAGACCAGTACCCAGAATGGAATGGCAGCATAGCCTAAGTCAAAAAGAGGTGTTTTCAAAAAAGGTACATAAAATTCTGTAGGAAAGCCGGTATAAAGAAGTATGCCTGTAGCAAGTGTCGCCACAAAAGCCTGTAAAAGCATTTTTCCTTTTGGGGTCAAGCCTTCGAGGTTGTCTCCGGCTATGACTTTTCCGAGGTCATCTTTAAAGCCGACCAGTGCGAATCCGACGATGGTGATGATGCCACCCCAAATATAAAGGTTACTCAGGTCAACTGTGATGATCGCCGCAATAAGGGTCGCAGTAATGAAGATGGCACCACCCATGGTAGGGGTGTGCTGTTTCCCTTCATGTGCAGGGACATATTTGCTAATGGGTTGGTTGGCATTTTTTGCCAAGGCCCAGGCAAGATATTTCGGCATGGCAAAAAGCGTGATGACAAAGGCAATGAAAAATGCGATCCCGGCACGTACAGAGATGTATCCAAAGAGGTTAATATCTAAAAGTTGAGAGAGTTCATATAGCATAGGTTTTTGGTCCCTTTAGGTTTAAGAAAGTTTATTTTACTATTATTTCAATAAAATATACGAAGAGGTGTTCTATGCAGCGTCAAAAAACAATTTTAATTATTACCGATGGTATTGGCTGTAAACCGGACAGTACCTGTAATGCCTTTAAAGATGCAGTAAAACCGACCTATGATCGCCTCTTTGAAAGTGCACCCAGAGCCTTGATCTCAACCCATGGTTTAAGTGTAGGTTTGCCTGAAGGGCAAATGGGAAACTCTGAAGTGGGGCATATGACCATTGGCTCAGGCCGTATTTTGTATCAAGACCTTGTCAAGATCTCTTTGGCGCTTGAAGATGGCAGTATTGAAGAGAACGAAGCGCTCAACAGAACACTTGCAAAGAGTGAACGTGTGCATTTGATCGGACTTTTGAGTGACGGAGGGGTGCATTCACACATTGAACATACCATAGGCTTGGCAAAATTAGCCAAAAGTAGAGGCAAAAAAGTGTTTTTGCATCTTATTACAGATGGTAGAGATGTAAGCCCGACGTCAGCAAAAACGTATGTAGAGCAAATAGAAGCAATTTGTGATGAAAGTATTGTCATAGCGACCATCGGGGGGCGTTTTTTCACGATGGACAGAGATAACCGTTGGGAAAGGGTAGAAAAAGGCTACCGTGCCATAGCCCAGGCAGAACCTTCTAGTACATTTTCTCCTTTGGCTTACATTGATGCTTCGTATGCGAAAAATGAGTTAGATGAGTTCATGGAGCCGGTGGCTTTTAGCGGCTATACAGGGTTACAGGAAAATGACGTGGTCATCGTGACCAATTTCCGTTCAGACAGAGTACGGGAGATCACGGAAGCTTTGGGCGATGAGCATTTTGATGCTTTTGATCGTGTAGCTGTCCCGCTTCATATTGCCACGATGACAAAATATGATGCTTCTTTCTCTTACCCTATTCTTTTCCCTAAAGTAGCACCTAAACATACTTTGGCAGAAGTCATCGCTGATGCAGGTTTAAAACAATTGCACACTGCAGAGACAGAAAAGTATGCCCATGTGACCTTTTTTTTCAATGGCGGTATAGAAGAACCTTATATAGGGGAGAGCAGGGTGCTCATCCCCAGTCCCAATGTAAAAACCTATGACATGCAGCCTGAAATGTCAGCACCTCAGGTAGGGGAGGCCGTGCGTACGGCGATGCAGGCCTCTTATGACTTTATAGTGGTGAACTTTGCCAATGGTGACATGGTAGGGCATACGGGTAATTATGAAGCAGCGCGTGAAGCCGTGAATGCGGTGGACAAAGAATTAGGCTTGATCATTGAAGAAGCCAAGAGAGAGGGCTATGCCATAGTCTTGACCTCAGACCATGGGAATTGTGAAGAGATGAAAGATGCAGAGGGTCATACCCTGACCAATCACACGGTAGGTGAAGTATGGTGTTTTGTGCTGGCAGAGGGTGTCGATGCAATTAAAGAAGGCTGTGGACTGAACAATGTTGCACCTACCGTACTGAAACTTATGGGGCTTGATGTTCCTGCAGAGATGGATGCCCCACTGATATAAGTCCAAATCTCGATATAGAGAAATTTGCAATAAGCTCAAAATTTGACTAAATCTTTTTTTCATTGTATGATAGAAGAATGAATTTATAAGCAAAGGAATATCTTTCCTTATATGATGGAGAAGAAGTAATGGAAAAGAAAATAAAAAAGTCTGTAGGCATACTGCTTGCGCATATCATTAAAGTAGACCATAGAGATATAGAAAAGTCCGTACCCTTGTTTTGTGAGCTTATGGGACAAAACTTTGAGTGTACAGATGAAGAGGTAAGGGAGTTTCTTTATGATATCATGGACAAAGAGTATGATCTGGATGAGCATATAGCTGTTATCAATGAAGCTTTATGTAACGACAAACTTTCAAAATACCATGTGTTGGAACAATTAAACCATGTCATCTACTCCGATAAGATCACCCCACAGGACTATAAAATTTTTGAAGAGATCAAAAATAAACTTTTTGCGTGTTAATTCTAAACAGCTACATGATACAATGCTTCACATAGTTTATATAATTTAAAGGGTCAAGATGAAATTTACAGGGAACAACGTTTTAGTGACAGGCGCAAGCAGGGGCATAGGTGCAGAAATAGCCAAAGGTTTGGCTGAAATGGGGCTAAAGGTCTGGGTGAACTTTCGTTCGAGTGAAGCAGAGGCAAATGCTGTCAAAGCAGCGATTGAAGCTGCAGGCGGCAAAGCTGAGGTCATTGGTTTTGATGTCAGTGATGAAGATGCTTTTGTTGCTGCTATGAAGAGTATCATTACAGAAGATGGTGAACTGGCTTACCTTGTAAATAATGCAGGTATCACAAATGACAAGTTGGCTCTGCGTATGAAAACAGAAGACTTTATGTCAGTGATCGAAGCTAATCTTAAATCTACATTTATCGGTTGTCGTGAGTCTCTTAAAGTGATGCGTAAAAAACGTTTTGGTTCTGTGGTGAATATTGCTTCTATCGTAGGGGAAACAGGTAATGCAGGACAGACAAATTATGCTGCATCAAAAGGCGGGGTGATCGCTATGACCAAGTCATTTGCCAGTGAAGCAGCGACATCAGGCATACGTTATAATACGATCACCCCAGGGTTTATCGCTACAGAGATGACAGATGTACTTAAAGATGATGTCAAAGATGCCTTTACTGCAAAGATTCCTATGGGAAGATTTGGTTACCCTTCAGAAGTAGCAGGTGCGGTAGCCTTTTTGCTTTCTGACCACTCTTCATACATTACAGGTGAGACGCTGAAAGTCAACGGCGGGATGTTTATGTGAGAACCGTTAAGTAAACGTGAACAGTTTCACGTTTATAGGTTCGATGAATCTTATTTCTTTTTTTGATACTGTTTAATAAAATACCAAAGTAACATTCC
>DQVY01000261.1 GCA_015661535.1 Sulfurovum sp.
ATGAGAGCCGTTTGGGTGACATCTTTACCTACAACGCTGCGATGGCTTTTCACCTTATAGGAGAAGAACACGATCACTTTGATGCAGTAGAAGCGTCACATCATGACCTTGGGTACAGTGTAGACTTTTTTGTAGAGGTCAATGGTGAATTTGCGCAAGGTGACAGTTATTATGGTGTAGATGCAGACAATACAGGACATAATATTGTCTACCTCACTACAGGATTACAACTTTTAACAGAAGGTGAATACTCCGCATTTGTGGCTTTCTCTGCTCCTGCCTATCAAAAACTCGTAGGTGTACAAAATGAGATCCAATACAAAGCCAGTATTGGGATAGGGAAGTCTTTTTAAGCCCTCTATTTTTTTATCTTCTCTCTTGGTACAAACTCCAGTACGGTGGCATTGATACAAAAACGTTGTTTCCCGCCTGGGGCATCATTAAATACATGTCCTAAATGCGCACCGGATCTTTTAGCAATAATCTCCACCCGTTTCATCCCCAGGGTATTGTCTTTTTTCTCCATCGTTGAACCCTTCACCGATTTAAAGAAGCTCAACCATCCTGAGCCAGAGTTAAATCGATCACGTGTGTCAAAAAGGATCTCTCCTGAGATCTTATCTACAAAGACGCCGTCACCTGTGTGTTTAAATTGTTCATATTGTTTACAAAAACGTCCATCTGTTTTTTTCTTAAATGCAACATCATAGCCCTCACTCTCTTTGCCAAGTTTAAATGCACCCACCGCTTTGTAAAATGTTTTCTCATCCATATAGCCGGTATAGGCTTCTACTTCTTTGCCGTCTTCTATAAAAATGATAGTGGGGGTACCCTGTATCTTACTTTTAAGCTTAAACCCTTTGAGTGCTTCCTGATGTGCCGTTCTTAGAGGGATGGTGCCTTTATAGTGGTCTGTTACTTTTGCTTTAAACTTTTCACAAAATCTGCAATGTTCTGCATCTATGACTACGATCTCTTTTCCTCCTAGTGGTGAGATACTGGTTATGTTTATTTTTTCATTACCAAACTTGACACCTGTAGCATGATTTGGACAGTACCCAAAAGGGTTTTTTGCCAAGTAGTTTTGATGATAGGCTTCAGCAGGGTAAAACTTTTTGAGAGCTTTTATCTCTGTGGTGACAGTACCATAGCCTGCTTTTTTGAGCAGTTTTTGGTAGAGTTCTTTGGTCGCCAGTGCGATTTTATGCTGGGTCTCATTGGTATAGTAAAGGGCAGAACGGTAATTGTTCCCCCTATCATTGCCTTGTCTGTTCCCTTGTGTGGGGTCATGCAATTCCCAAAAAGACTTAATGAGTTTCTCTGTCGATATCTTTGTATCATCATATACCACTTCAACAGCTTCTGTGTGGTTCACCACTTTTTTATTGTTGTTTCTGTATTTGAGTACTTTTTTATAGCTTGGGTTCTCATAATTCCCGCCGGCATAACCAGATCTTGCACTTTTGACACCATCCAAATGGTCAAAATATTTTTCTACGCCCCAAAAACATCCCGCGCCAAAGACTATGGTTTGTGTTTTTGCCTGTAGCCCTGCAGTAAGTGTAAGGCTTAATCCTAAAATGATAAGTGTTGTCTTAAGATTCGGCATTTAGTACCTCACTGTACTGAATTTTAATTCTTGTCATATGTTAATTCCTAAGTATTTATTTTTGAGAGTGTAGCATATGGTCTGTGTAGTATCTGTTGGCTCATTTTCCATAAAATAAATATTATTATGAACAGTTAATTATTAAGTATA
>DQVY01000230.1 GCA_015661535.1 Sulfurovum sp.
ATCCCACCCCATCATCTCATAGGCTTTATGTGTGGAGAGCAGGGCCAGGGTAGAGTCTAAGCCACCGCTTATGCCTATGACTGCCTTTTGAATCTTGGCATGCGACATACGCTTAATGAGCCCGTGTGCCTGAATGTGAACTATCTCATCACAGCGGTGTTTTTTATCGGCATAACGGGAAGGGACAAAAGGCATAAGGTTGATCTCTCGTTCTATCTTTGTCATGTGCGGTAAGTCATCCACCTTGATGACTCTGGTCTTTTTGCGTCTGCCGTCACCATAACTCGATTCATTCACACGTAACCATCTAAGACGTTCCAGGTCAACATCTGCCGTAATAAAATGACTCTCCATAGAAAAACGCTCATTTTGGACCAGGGTAGAGCCATATTCAGAAATGATGGCATGTCCGCCAAAAACAGTATCGGTAGTACTCTCACCCACACCTGCGGAGCTGTACACATAGGCAGCCATACAACGGCCGCTCTGTGTACGTACCAACTCTTCACGGTATTCATGTTTTCCTATGAGCTCATTACTGGCACTTAAATTAAAAAGAAGGTTTGCACCATTAGATGCCATGTGATTGGAAGGAGGAGTAACAGCCCAGAGGTCTTCACATATCTCTACACCAAAGGTCATCTCTTTCTTGTCGGTAAAGAGTAGGTCAACACCAAAAGGTACTTCTTCATCAAAGAGTTCAACCGTAGTTCTGGTTATGTCACGTCCTGTTGTAAATTGACGTTTTTCATAGAACTCTTTTTTATTTGGGAGGTATGATTTTGGGACTACACCAAGTACTTTCCCTCTTTGTATAACAACAGCACAGTTATAGAGTCTGTCAGCTTCAAACACTGCTATACCGAGTATAGCAATAGTATTGACGGTTTCTATATTTTTTAATATATATTGGAGGGAGTCATTTTGAGAGGCCATAAGTGTTTGATTAAGGAGAAGGTCACTGGCAGTGTATCCGGTAAGTGTCAGCTCGGGAAATACAATGACAGAAACCTCTTTGGTATTTGCATCTTTTATAAGAGATAAAATTTCTTCAGCATTTTTTACAGGGTTGCCTACAATGGTTTTGTTGACTGCTGCTGCTACTCTGTAATATCCGAACATATTATAATCCTTTTGGTGCGTTGGGAAACGCACCCTACAAAAATTAATCTCTTGAAGCCACTATTTCAATAGATTCAATATCATCATTTTGAGCAATTTGATCAAGTACCATGAATGAGTCTGTATCGTCTTCTTCTATGGCACCAAATACTGTGTGTACACCATCGAGGTGTGGTGTTGGTACAAAAGTAATGAAGAACTGGCTTCCCCCTGTGTTTGGTCCGGCATGTGCCATAGAAAGTGTTCCTCTTCTGTGTGGCTGCGTACTTGTGTCAGTTTCACAGTCAATGTTCCAACCTGGTCCACCTGTACCTGCCATAGCTGGATTGTCTTTTGAATGCGGACAACCTGCCTGAGCCATAAAGTTTGGGATAACTCTGTGAAATTTAAGACCATTGTAAAAGCCTTGTTCTGCAAGGTGTGCAAAGTTTGCTACAGTATTTGGCGCATCTTCCGTGTAAAGCTTAGCCCAAACTGTTCCTTTTGATGTGTTGATCTTAGCGTAGTTGTATGTATCCATAACTGATTGTTCTATGTCGTATCTTTTTGAGTCGTTTCCAAACATGTTGTTTAGTCCTTATATATTAAAATTAGGTTATTATTATACCACTTAAAGATAAGAGGTTTGAACCATGGAACTATGTGTAGCACTTGATTTACCATCCGCAGAAGAAAATTTGGCACTTTCCGAGTCATTAAAGTCATACAATGTATGGATGAAAGTAGGGTTTAGAGCCTATATACGTGATGGAAAGAAGTTCATAGAAGACCTAAAGGCCATCAATCCAGACTTTAAAATATTTCTGGATCTCAAACTCTATGATATTCCTAACACCATGGCAGACGCAGCAGAAGAGATAGCCAAACTGGGCGTTGATATGTTCAACATACATGCAAGTGCTGGCCCCGTAGCGATGAAAACTGTTATGGACAGGCTCAATGGCTATGAAAACCGTCCTCTTGTCTTAGCTGTCACGGCACTGACCTCTTTTGATGAAACAAACTTTACACTGGTCTATGAAAAAGGCATTGATGAAAAAGCGGAGCAGTTTGCCAAAATGTCTTATGAAAATGGTCTTGATGGTGTGGTCTGTTCCACCTTTGAAAGCAGGACCATTAAAAATGCCACTTCTGAGACATTTTTAACACTTTGCCCCGGCATACGTCCTTTTGGTGAAGATTCAGGAGATCAAAAACGTGTAGCCACGCTTGAACTTGCCAATAAAGAGGGGGTAGATTACCCTGTTATAGGCAGACCTATCTATAAAAACAATGATCCTCAGGCTAAAGTAGAAGAAATTTTAAAAGTAATATCTACTTTTTGATCTCTTTTTTTGTTTTGGTCATCTCCACAGCATTGTCCATGCCTTGTAGCATAAAATACATCCCTGCAATAAAGAGTGCTAAAACGATAAGTGGTGCCATTTTTTGAAACATTTTAAAACCTTAAAATCTAAATATATGCTCTAATGATAATCAATTTTTTAGTTATTTTCCTAAAAATAGACGGAAGCGTCTTAAAAAATTATAATTTATAAACAAATGCTTCTATTTTAAGCTTTTATTTAACCCAATAGCATTATAATCTCACCCACAAAATACTTGGAGAGCTGGGAGAGTTGGTTTAATCCGCGCCCCTGCTAAGGGTGTGTAGCTTCACGGCTACCGAGGGTTCGAATCCCTCGCTCTCCGCCACTCAATCATAATATTCTCATCTTAACTTATTCTCAAAAGATCACAATCATTAAAATTCTCAAAATCAATGGAGAAATATATCAATGTTTTGGCATAATAGAGTATCTTAACAATAGGAGTTATCAAATGACTAAAGAAAACCATAAAAGATTAGAAGCATTACGTCCAGAAGTAAAGAATGCATATATTACAGCTAAGGGACGTATCCTGGATGTTTTAAGAGAGATGGACTTGTTTGAAGATGCATCATTAACAGATGAAGAAAAAAACACTGTTTACGAACTGCTTAATGAAACTGCCTTTTTGATGAAAAGTGAAGAAAATAAATAATATCAAAATATCATTTTAAAACAATGATACTCATTGAAAAAGCTATATTCTAATTTAAATTCATGTTTCTGGATGATCTCATGAATGAGATATAAGCCTAACCCCATATCGCTGCTGTTTTCATCTTCTTGTTTAAAAGATTGTAGTAGCGTGGAAAGCTCTAATACCTTATTGTTGATAGATAAATTTTTGATTTCTATATAGTCCACCTCTGGTTGAAAGTAAGATATTATCTCCCGATCTTACCTGTTCTGTATGCGGTACTATGTGTGCATGCAAGTCATTTAATTCTATAAATCGAATGCTTGTACTTGTTGTACTTATCGCGCTTGGTGTCGTTGTTTTCGCCTGAGTTGTTTCACCACCACATCCGCTTATGACGAACGTAGAGACTGCCAGGGCAATACTTTTTCCTATGTTTGATTTTATATTGTTCATTTGAACTTCTTTGTGGGGACAAGTATAAAGGAGCCATTTAAACTGAAACTAAACAAGGGGAAAAGATCTTCTGCTAAAATAGCAACAATGAATTATGAAGGATATTAAATGAATCTAATAGACACAGCAAAAGCATGTGAAGAAAAGTTTCTTGCAAAAGCAATAAAAAAGTTAGGAGATGCCTCTAAGGTACCCACTTTTGAAATAAGTAAGTTTTGTCGTATGGTAAGCATGTATTGTGAAGCAGAAGGTAATGTAACCAAAAGTTTTCTCACAGCTATGACTGCCTGTACCGATAAGATCAAAGAGGTAGAAGGTATGGAAGAGATAATGGAAGAATTGAACGAGTGTCCTAAATAATTACAGGCTAAAGTAAAGATACCTCATGACATTTACACATCAGCAGATGCAAGAGATCCTTCCTGCACTTCAAAAAAAGCTACGATCCACTGCAAAACCCCTTTTAACATTTTCTGTCCTTGACCCTGACTTGGGTGAGGGGTATGCGGGGAAAGAAATAGTCATTGAGGGAAACACCTATCTGCACAGAGGATATAAGGCATGGACAGATCTTGCTGAATTGCTAGGCTGTAAAATGCTCACCCCAAAAGTAGGGCAATACCCGCTAGTCACTCTCGCATTCCAAAAACTTCAGACAGAAGACTCTTTCCATCTCGACACCCAATCTTCCAAAGAAGAGAAATATGGTATAGATTCTCCTTTCTCCGAAATACATAAAATGGAAGAACCTTCTTTTCTCTACTACTATATACAGGCACTTAACAATGTAAAGGTACATGAGCGAAAGCGTATTTTAAACTTAGGAATTAACAGAGGAGATGAATTTACAGCCATTAAAAACCTTTTAGATACTAATAAATATGAAAATATGGAATTTGTCGGTATTGACCATTCAAAGTCTGCTATAGCGTATGCCAGAGAGATTTTTAGTGAAAAGAATATGACATTTTATACACATGATATTAATAAGCTTAAAAGTTTAGATCTAGGTACTTTCGACTTGCTTATAAGCATAGGTACCCTGCAAAGTCCCAGCATACATTTTAAACCTTTTTTTATGTCACTTGTGCAAAATTACTTAAACAATGATGCTGCCATTATTTTAGGCTTTCCAAACTCCAGATGGGTAGATGGAGAGATGGTCTATGGCGCAAAAGTACCAAACTATGCCATGTCTGAACTAGGGCACATGTTCAGCGATGTTATGTTTTGCAAAAAGTACCTGCAGCAGAAAAAATACCGTGTAACGATTACAGGGAAACAGTACATCTTTCTTACTGCCACAAAGATAAATTAAGAAAAAACCTTTATAATCATTCTAAATAAAAATTATAATTCACAGGATAATCACTATGAAACTTTCACTTCTTACCGCATCACTTTTACTCTCAAGCTCACTTTATGCCTCTCAAATACATGGCACATCAGCAAAGTCTGAAGGTTTACAAGCCATTAAACTTTTAGGAAGCACGCTCAAATCACAACTGAAAGAGAAACTACAACAAGACAGCAATGGTACGGTTGCCATCACTTTTTGTACGAGTGAGGCACAAGCCATTACACAAAAGGTCAACACAGAGCTTCCAAGCCACATAAAAGTACGCAGAACCTCTTTACAACTTAGAAATGCTGCAAACCAGGCAGATAATCTTGACATAAAGATCATGAAAAATTACAAAAAATCTTTTGAAAAGAGATCAGCTGGCGCTGCAATGATAACAGTAGTGGAACGAGAAGCATTTACACGTGTCTATAAACCATTAACAGTAGGTGCTGTGTGTCTGAAGTGTCATGGTACAAATGTCAGCCCTGTAATTGCAGAAAAAATCCAAGCTGCCTACCCGAAAGATGCCGCAATAGGTATGAAAGAGGGTGATTTTAGAGGTGTGATCGTTGCAGAGATCAAAAAACATCCATAGTCTTTGATCAAAAAAACGCATCTGCGAGAGGTATTGATGTTTGCCATCGCCATTCTCTGCATAAACTGCAAGAGAAGCCAAAAGTGCCAATGTACCTTATATGTTAGATAGTCAAATAATATACCTAAAGTGTGAACCATGTATGAATTATCATTTGAATTATTTTTCCTTAAGCTGTTTATCGTGGTATCTGGAAAGCAGGGTAAGTGCTGTAACAGCACCTATAAGCGCATACATCATGTCTGACTGAGTATCCCAAATATAACCTTGTGTACCAAGAAAAGCGTCTGCACCTTCCCCTGTTGCAAGGGCTACCCACCACTCTATAAGTTCATAAAATGCTGAAAATGCCAAAACGATACTTAGAACAATATAGTTGAGCCATACCTTAGATGCCTTGATCACTTCCAAACGCAACAACAACTCTCTAGCTAAAATAGCAGGCATAAAGCCTTGGGCAAAATGTCCCACTTTATCATAGTTATTACGCGTCTGATGAAAGATCTCTTTGATCATATCGAACAAAGGCACCTCTGCATACGTATAATGCGCGCCCACCATCAAAATAATCATATGTATTAATATTAAAGTATTCAAGAGGGGCGTCAAAGGGAACTTTTTATAGGTCAGTGCCATAAGGATAAAACCTATAAGTGCCGGTATAGCCTCTAAAAACCAAGTGAATGTATCTTTAGGATCTATAGCAGACCACAACAATACTGAAAAATAGATACCAAGCCATATATACTTCATGATTTTACCGCCGTAAGCAAGAAAACAGTAAAGGTACCGTGAGGCTTGTTAATAGTACTTGCCAAGTCAAACCTCACTTCTTTAAAGCCTGCTTCTTCTGCAATGCTTTGTAGGGAGTCACGGTCAAAACCATAATGGAATACACCTGTATTGTCAGAATGGAAGCTTCCATCTTCCGTATCTAGATCTGCAAGCGCTATAAACCCACCATCATTCAACATCGCATAAAATTTTGAGAAGAGGGCACGTGTATCTTCTAAATGATGCAAAGTCATAGAAGAGATAACACCATCTACCTTTCTATCGATCTCTTCTACACTTAAATCTTTTTCTAACACTTCAGTCTCAATAGGGAAGGTTTTACTTTTGAACTCTAAAAGCATGGCTGGAGAGTTGTCAACAGCAATGATTTTTTGCACATAAGGTGCAACAAAATAACTCAAAAGCCCCGTACCAGCACCAAAATCCATGATTTCCATAGAGTCATTTAATTTTATATTTTTTACTATTAAGTCTGCTATTCCTTTTGCTGACTGTGCTGAACCAGACTCGGTATCCCATGTTTTTGACTTGTTTTCGAACAGATCTTTCTTTTTTTCCATCTCATCTCCATATTTTTTAATTTTAAAAAGTATTATTTGTTAATATTTTTTAGTATTTACCTAAAACAGGGCCTCTTGCTTCTCTATTTTAATGTTATCCCAAAAGAAATCTACATGTTTTTCAAACATAGAGACCAGAGACGAGGTAGATTTTTTGTCTACTTTCAACAAAGAGACCTGCATCTGGTAGAAAAAGAGGGGTGCAAAGAACTCATTGGCGAGCAGCAAGGGGTCCGAAGACTCTATTATCTCCTCTTGCATCATCCCAAAGAAGAGTCCGGAGAGTTTTTTAACGTTCTCTTGGTAAAAATGGTCATTATATATCTCCCTTATAGCCTCATTCCGGAAGATCTCCTGCATCAAGAGCTTAAAAAGCGCCTCATTCTCCTTGTCGAAGCTAATAAGCTTGAAGGTAGTACC
>DQVY01000102.1 GCA_015661535.1 Sulfurovum sp.
AATAAAATTTTTATAAAGTGGTATAAAGTATGAAAATAATCTTTTTTCTAATAGGGTCAATGGTAAGTCTTTTTGCACAAGAGAGCAGCGTTCAGGAGAATGCTTTCTTATATGGAGGATTGTTTGTTATAGCCTTAGTGATAGGATATATTGTTATGCGTAAGTCTTCGTCTGCTTCAAAAGAGAAAACAGAGGAAAACGAAGATAATGTGACTTCTTCTTCCGCAAGCAAGACCAACTTTGAAGTGCTTGAAAAATATAGAATTGAAATGCGAAAAATTAAAATTGAAAATCAACCATTTCGCCTCAGCGGTCTTTTGCATATTTTAACCAATAAATTGAGTGAAGCATTAAAAACGAATAAACATACGATCTATTATGATGTAAATAATGATGTAGGCCGGTATATCATGGGTGACAATGATTATATTGAACAAGTATTGGAAATATTGCTAAAAGATATACTTTCACTCAGCACAAACTCTGAGATCAGCCTCAAAATATCTAACATTAAAAATAAATCTTTACAGTTTGAAGTGATAAACAAAAAAGGGTTTATGTCAAAAGATTTAGTTACTAATTACATAGAGTCAGAACGAACCCTGAGCAGTATGAGTGAGTCTCTACTTGCCTTCATCAAAGCAAAGAAAATAGCAGCAGCAATGAAGGGTTCTCTTACCCTTAAAAGCAGCAGACTTTTTGGCACACAATATACGTTTGAAATTCCCTATTTCGAAGACAAAGACAACAGAAGCAAACAAGAAGAATTAAAAAAAGTGTTAAAAGGCAAACGTGCGCTGTTTATTGCAAAAGACAAACATGATAGTAAAAGAGCACAATACATTTTTTCTACCTTTGGTATTTTAATTGAAGATATGAAACTTAGTGACTTTGAAGAGAGCAAGCCTGACCTGAGTCCATACCATATGGTTATCCTGCGTTCAGAAGATATTACCGCGGGCCATTTAAGTTTTTTTAAAAAAATACATAAAGATAAACAGAGTGATTTCAAAATGATTGTTGTACATGAATTATTTGAATCCGAAGAAAAAATTGCGATTTCAAAAGATATCGCCCATGCAGAACTCTATAACCCAACGATCATTGGGGATGTAGAAGAGATCTTGTATCAAATGTTCATACTTAAAAGCAATGCGGTCAAAGGCATTAATAATATGGAAATATTTGATCCTGAAACCTTTACAGTAAAGAGTAATATCAAAGTGACGCAAGAGCATTTTGAAAAGTTCAAGGGTGCACATATTGCTGTTGTGGAAGATAGTAAAGTTGATCAGAGGATCATGCGGAACCTACTTAAAATAGATGAAATCACAGTTTTCTGTTTAAACAATGGTCAAGAGATGCTTGACCTGCTTAAAACAGAAGAGATAGACCTTATCTTTTCAGATATCAATATGCCTGTAATGGATGGTTTAACCATGACAAAAGAGATACGTAAAGTACGTGAATGGGATAAGATTCCTATTATTTCTATCTCCTCCATGGCCTTTGTCCATGAAGTCAAAGAGATGCAAAGAGCAGGGATGAATGCATCTATTTCCAAACCGATCATTGCAGAAGAAGTATATCAGGCGTTAAAAAGATTTTTGGTGATCAGTCCTAAGTTAAAAGAAAGAAGATCCCAGCCGCAAAAGATATCGTACCAGTACAATAAAAATATATTAAATATTGACAAAGGTATAGATGAGGCAGGGGGACAGCAGCAATATAGAGAGATATTGATTGAGACTATGGAGATCTTAGAGGGAACGCCAGAGTACTTGGGCACCATGATCAAAAGAGAAGAGTACCATGCACTCAGTGAATTCGCAAAATCTTCACTGGACTTGTATGAAAATATACATGCACCGGAAATGGTAAAAATGTTTCAAGAACTTATAGATTATCTCTCTATAAAACAGAGAACCTATGTGATGGAATATATTTTCATCTATAAGAAGAATTGGAGACAGTTTGTGGCAGAAGCAGAAAACTATTTAGAGGATACAAAGGCGTAAAATGTTTGGATTTTTAAAACGTAAAGTAAGAGATATTTATGCACCAGTAGATGGACAGGTAGTCGCACTTGAGTCAGTGCCGGATGATGTTTTTTCACAAAAAATGGTGGGTGACGGTGTGGCAATGATGCCTATTTCCAACTTTTTTACTGCACCCATAGATGGTGTTGTCTCAAAAATATTTTCTACCAACCATGCCTACAGTATTAAGAGTGATAAAGACTTGGAAGTGATGGTGCATATTGGCTTAGATACTGTAGCACTTGAGGGAAAAGGGTTTATCCGCATAGCCAATGAAGGGGACAGGGTGAAAGCAGGAGATGTGATCATAGAAGCAGACCTTCCCTATATTCGTGAACATGCAAAAGATATTATTACCCCTGTGATCATTACAGATGAAAGTGATGTAAAGTCGATTGAGAAAAAACTGGCTATTGTAAAAAGTCAAGACAAGATCATGGAGGTAAGCTAATGCCACTCGCAGATAATATGTATTATTACATCGTATACGGATTGATCTTGGTAGCTTTCATCGTGGTACTCAAGAGTCCTAAAAAGAAGAAAGAAGACGATAGAAAAAATTAATCTTTGTCTAAAGGAGACCTATTATTAGAGGTCCCCTAAAGACCCTTTTATCTTTTCTGCTATCCCTTCTGCTTTTGTCCCTAAAATGATCTGTATACTCTTTTTATCGGGACGAATGACACCTTTTGCCCCAAGGCTAAGAAAGGCTTCATCATTAAGTATACTGCTATCATGCACGGACATACGTAACCGTGTAATACAGGCATCTGTCTGCACAATATTCTCTGCCCCTCCCAATGCAGCTATAAATGCCAATGCTTCATCACTTTGTGTACTCTTGTCCGCCTCTTTGCTGTCATCAAATATCTTCAGTTTGAAGTGTTTAATGGTGTAATAACTCAATACAAAATAGAGCAATGAAAAGAGGACTCCCAAAGGGAGTATAAGCAGGGGATTGGTAGAAAGTTTATAATTAATGATATAGTCTATAAATCCGGCAGAAAAACCAAACCCTGCATGAATGTCCAACATTTGAGCCATGGCCAAAGCCAAACCTGTCAGCAGAGCATGAAGCACAAAAAGTGCAGGTGCTACAAATAAGAAGAGAAACTCTAAAGGTTCGGTGATACCTGTCAGAAAAGAAGTGAAGGCAACACCAAACAAGATGGCACCTGCTTTTTTACGGTAAGCCTGAGGTGTATTCAGGTAGATCGCATACGCCATAGCGGGAAGTCCGAACATCATCACCACATAAAAACCGGACATGTAGATACCGGCTGTTTTATCACCTGCAAAGAAACGGTGCAGATCACCGTTGGCTACGACCTCTACACCCTCTTTTATATAGCTGTATTCGCCAAGCTGAAACCAGAAAACAGAGTTTAAAATGTGGTGCAAACCTAGAGGGATAAGCAGTCTGTTCAGCGTACCATAGATAAAGGTACCCATCTCATTTAAGCCAATAATGGCATTGGAAAAAGCATCAATACCTGCTTGTGCAAAATGCCAAAAATATCCTGCCAGTACCCCGACCGCAATGGCGGCAATAGATGTAATGATGGGCACAAAACGTTTCCCTCCAAAAAAGCCTAAAAATTCAGGGAGTTTAATGTCATGATAGCGGTTGTACAGGGTACCTGCCAGTACACCGATGATGATACCCACAAAAACACCCATATTGACCTCTTTGTCTATGCTGAGGTAGACAGCTTTGGCAATGAGTACCCCTATGGCTCCTGCCAAGGCTGCAGCACCATCATTGTTTTTGGCTAGACCATAAGCGATACCAATGCCAAAAAGAAGATCCAAATGTGAAAAGATGGCATCTCCGGCAGATTTCATAATAAGGGCTATCTGTCCATCAAAGATGTCTCCAAATCCGAGTCTAAGAAGCAGGGCGGCTACAGGAAGCACTGCAATAGGGGTCATTAGTGCTTTGCCGATACGTTGAAATAAGTTAAACATGACGAATGGTTTCCTTGGTTTGGGCTATGCTTTTAGGAGAGACAGAAAGTGTTTGAATGCCTGAGTGTAGAAGTTTTTCTATGGCTAGCGGATCTGCCGCGAGCTCACCACAGATACTTAGAGGTTTTGTCACTTTTTGTACGATCATCTCTATAGCTGAAAAAAGTACAGGGGAGTGTGTATCTACACTAAGTGTAGGGTGGGTTCTTTCGATGGCAAAAAGGTATTGGCTAAGATCATTGCTGCCAATGGAGTAAAAATCTACCACCTCATTAAAGGCTTCAAGTAAAAAAAGTACAGAAGGTACTTCTATCATGATACCAAAGGCTATCGTGTCGATAGCTTGTTGATGCTTTTTAGCGATGTTCTGTGCAAATGTTTTGGCTTCTGTAAACTCTTCTACAGTGGAGACCATAGGGAACATGATCTTTATACTTTGTCCGTTAGCAGCTTTAAAAATTGCAAGCAATTGCTCTTCCAAAAGTGCAGGATGGCTTTGAAACAGACGTACACCGCGTATGCCTAAAAAAGGGTTGTTCTCTTTTGGTATCTCTATATAAGGCAGTGCCTTGTCTCCCCC
>DQVY01000122.1 GCA_015661535.1 Sulfurovum sp.
CAGCCAAACCATGGATCTTGGATGAAGAGAAAGGGTGGATGATCTGTGATTTTGTAGAGGGCAGGCATAAAGAAAAATTAACGAAACAAGACCTTCTTCAACTCTCCAAAGTTTTACAAAAATTACACAAAATACCCTTACGTGAAAAAGCAATCAATTTAAAAAAATTGTTTAATTCTCAAACAAAAGAGACAAAAAAAGCGTTTAAAATACTTGAAAAATACAAAGTGGAAAATGTACTTTGCCACAATGACCTAAATCTCAAAAATATACTCTTCTCTGCCAATAAGCTCAAATTAATAGACTGGGAGTTTTCAACAGTCAATGACAAGTATTTTGATTTAGCCTGTATATGTGTTGAAGCTAAGTTAAACAGAGAAGAAGAAACCTGTTTTTTAGCAAGATATTTTGATAGAAAGGACAGCATCAACAGAGCTAAGTTAGAAGCATATAAAACGATATATCAGGCATTATGTCTACAGTGGTTTGCTGATTTATAATACTTTTCTTTGATTTAGATCATTTTTCTGAATTCTTAAATGTGTTATAATTATAAAAAATATAAGGGAACCTAGTGTCAAAAATAGATGCAATACTATCAGATATATGTTCTCTTAGCGCTGATGAAAAGTTACAACTTATAGATAAAATACTCATTTCACTTCATCCTGTAAATAGAGGTGTAGAAACAACAAACCTGAAAGAAGCAGAAGAAAGAATGGAAGCATACGATAAAGGTCTTCTTGATACTGTAGATGAAAAAGATGTTTTTTCAAAGTATGCATAGATGACAAATACTGTTAAATTTTTAGACCTGGCACAAAATGAACTGGCAGATACTTTTTATTTTGAAGATCATAAGCAAAAAGGTTTAGGAAAACTTTTTCTAGAAGAAGTACAGTATACACTTGAACTTATAAAGACTTATCCGAATATCTGGACCCATGGTACCCCAAACATACAACGATGTTTACTAAAAGGCTTTCATTATAGTATTATGTATCAAATGCTTGATGATGTTGTTTTGGTGTTAGCGATTGAAAATATGTACAAAGTATCTAAATACCGTGTTCCCATGGTGTTGTCAGAGAAGAGAATGTCAAAAAGTAAACAAATCCCTATTGGTCTGTATATACGGTAAAGTTATTCTACCGTTACAGACTTAGCCAAGTTCCTTGGCATATCTACATCATTCCCCAGTCTTACTGAAATTTCAAGTGCAAGCAGCTGTGTTACTACCATTGGGTTGTGATCTGGCTAAGATGGCTGCGTCACTTTCACGTACTATGGAAGAGTTGTCGACGTTACAGATACTTAGGCTTTTTAGTCCAACACGTTTAGCCATTTTAAGGGCTTCTAGGGTGTCTGCAGTTTCCCCACTCTGGCTAATGGTGATAGAGAGAGTATCATTTGTTAGCAGAGGTTCTTTGTATCTAAACTCAGATGCAATCTCTATGTCACATCGTATTTTTGAGATGCGTTCAAAGAAATTAGGCTAGTTCCCATGCTTTACGTGGGAATTATCTTGTAGCGTGAAGTGAAGTGTGCATTACCACGTACAACGTGGTAACGAGTTAAATTAAAGATAAGTTTTTTATTATATAAAACAAGAGAAAAATATTAAAAATTATAGAAATAAAAAAAGATATTTTGAAATTAGTTTTACTAGATTTATGTTTTAGTTTATTTTGAGCTATTAAAGCACCAGTCCACCCTCCAAATAAAGAAAATACATGTAATGTATTTTCAGATATCCTCCAGTTTCCATCTTGTGAAGATGCTTTATCTTTAGCATATAGATAATAAGTGAATATACCTATAAGTATATAATAAGATATTGCGTAAATATTAATATTCTTGTCGTCTGGTAAGTATGTAAAAAGAACAAAATAGAATAAAGTAATAATAAGGAAGGAAAAGATACTTATGCTATTTTTTTCTTCAATAGTAGAAGTTAATTTTGCTTTATCAAATTGAATAGCATTTGTAGCACAGTCTCGTCCATTTTTATCTTTCGAAAGTGTAAAAATCAGTTTTGCACCAATAGATGGACGATTATTGAATTCACTAATATGAACAAACACTTCTTTTTTTTCTCCAACAGGAGTAATGAATCCATAACCTTTATCATCATTCCATTTAGTGAGAATTCCTTTTTTTCGAATAATTGAACTATTATTATCAATTTCAATATTTATAGCACAAGGTTTACCATTTTTATTTGAAAGTCTGAAATGAAGTGCTTGATTCAAGGATGGACGTATTTGACGGTTTTTGAATTCATTTACATGTGCGAATACTTCTTTTTTCTCTCCGATAGGAGTAATAAACCCATAGCCTTTATCATTATTCCATTTTGTAAGAATTCCTTTTTTTAACATCTACTCCACCGTGACACTCTTAGCTAAATTTCTCGGCATATCTACATCATTGCCAAGTCTTACTGAAATTTCAAGTGCAAGCAGCTGTGTTACCACCATCATCTCAAAAAACTCTACCATAGGGTGAGAACTGTATTTTGTTTGTATGAAATCATCTGCAAGATCAAATGGAAGAGGGCTGATGGCTAAGATAGTGGCATCGCGTGCAGAGAGTTCTTCTACGTTGGACTTTATCTTGTCGTAGTGCATGGTATGTGGCATGAGGGCAATGGTGAAAAGTTCTGAGTCTGCTAATGCGATGGGACCATGTTTCATCTCACCTGCTGGGTAGCCTTCTGCGTGCATGTAACTTATTTCTTTTAGTTTTAATGCACCTTCTAAGGCAAGCGGGAAGAAGATGTCACGTCCTATGAAGAAAAAACCATGTCCATGCAAGTAACGCTTACTTAGTCTGTGTAGTTTTTCGTGTAGTTCGTCGGTGACTATGAGTGCCTTAGGGGTATGGAGCATGGCAGATATCTCAGTTTTGAGTACTTTTTTACTCACGGTGTTTCGTTGCTGTCCCATGTAAAGAGCCAACATCCAAAGTACCATACTCTGTGTAGCAAAGGCTTTGGTACTTGCCACACCTTTTTCTATGCCTGCACGGGTAAGAATGGCAGCGTCACTCTCACGGACAATGGAAGAGTTGTCTACGTTACAAATACTAAGGCTTTTAAGTCCTGCACGTTTTGCCATTTTAAGGGCTTCAAGTGTATCGGCAGTTTCACCGCTTTGGCTGATGGTAATGAAGAGTGTATCGTCTGTCAGTAGTGGTTCTTTGTATCTAAATTCTGATGCTATCTCTATGTCACATCTTATTTTTGCTAGACGCTCAAACAAATACGCAGAGGTAAGTGCCGAGTGGTAGCTCGTACCGCAGGCACATATTTTAATGGCCTTGATACCTTTAAAAAATGTCTCATCTAATTCATCAAAAACAATGCTGTCATCCAAAACACGTCCCATCATAGTTTCACCCATCACTCGGCTCTGTTCATAGATCTCTTTCTCCATGAAAAACCTATAGCCATCTTTTTGGGCAGAAATTTTGTCAGCAGTAAGTGCTTGTTTCGTGAAGCTTTTTTCACCTTCTGCATTAAAGAGTTTAACCACACCTTCTCTGGCATATCCATACTCACCATCTTCCAGGTAATATACTTCTGTCGCTTTACCAATGATAGGTGTATCAGAAGAAGCAAAATAGACATCATCACTATGAAAACCTATAAGCATGGGAGACCCATTTTTAGCAAAGTAGATAGTCTCTGCATCCGCTTCTGTGATGAGCAGGGTGGCATAAGCACCTTCTAGTCTGTTGATAGTCGCTTCAAAAGAGGAAAAAACATCTTTGTTTGTTTTATGGTTTTTTTCAAAAAGGTGCACAATGGTTTCTGTGTCTGTCTGAGATAAAAAATTGACGCCTTCAGCCTGTAATTCAGCTTTTAGCTCTTGGTAATTTTCGATGATACCGTTATGGACAACATAAGAGTAGGCACCTAGATGCGGGTGTGCATTAAGTTCTGTAGGTTTTCCATGTGTTGCCCAGCGTGTATGTCCGATACTGATGCCAAAACCTTCTGTATGGTATGACTTGGTTTTTTCACGTAAGTTTTCTAGTTTACCAATGGCTTTGAATTGGTTGAGTTTTTCACCCTCAATCACAGCAATACCAGCAGAATCATAACCACGATATTCTAACTCTTGCAGACCATCTAAAAGAATCTCTTTTTTCTCATTTTTACCCAAGTATCCAACAATTCCGCACATCTTAGTTTTCCCCTGTAAGTTTTTCTATAATTTTGTCAACATTATGACAAAAGTTTCCATTCTTCTCGATGAGAAACATATCTCTGGCTCTATTTTTGAGTGTATGTACTTTGGCTGTGACGATGTCTATTCCCATACGGTCAAACATATCAATGATATAAGAGAGTAATCCCTTTTGGTTTTGCGTATTGATATGCATTATGGCATAGGTTTTAGAGTGTTCACAGTCTATCTCTATTTCATCTCTTTGTATGCTTACTGCCAAAGGTTTATCTTCTGTGCGTATGGTAAATGACTCACTGATGATCTCTTCTAAAAAAGTTTTTTCATCTTCATCGATCGTTTCAGAAAAATCTATTTTAAAGTATTTAAGCCCATTAAAGAGTTTACATATATCCATGTTGACGACATCAAGGTTAGAGAGTTTTCTAAGAAGATAGCTAAGATTAATAGACTCTTTTCGTATGATTTCTATGGTTAAGTGGGTTTCGTTTGTAATGCTGGATGCATAGGTGTCCGTTTCAAATGCTTTTTGTGTAATGGCCAATATACGTTTTGTGCTATATCGTAAAAAGATCAAATTGGAAGGGATAGAGAGTATTTTGTTCTGTTGTGTACGCGTAAATGCTTTGAACCCTTTTGTACGTTTAAGAGAGGCTATTTTTTTTGTACGTTTTGCTGCTTCATCAAGTCGTTTGGTCTGCCCTAGAACTTCTACAGATTGTTTGTAGAGTGTACGAAGCAGTTTAGCAGAAAATGAGTTGTAGATGTCATGGCCTACACCTGACATATCGGCATAGGTTAAGATGTATATCATATCTAAAAGCTTGGCTGTTTTGAAATGTGAGGCAAATGAGAGTATCACGGTTTCAGAGTAAAGGTCTTTTCTTTGTGCGACTTTTGACATGAGTGTATGGTGGTGTATAAGTGTCTCCCCCATGGTAATAAGCGGCTCTTTTACATCCAGTCTTTTTGCAAATATTTTAAACAAAGAAGCACCTACCGCATGATGATCACGTTTGCGGCCTTTGCCTGCATCGTGAAGAAAAACAACCAGTTTAAGCATGAGCTTTTCATCTTTACTTAGCTGTCCCCAAAGATTTTTTATAAAGTCATCTTCAATATGTTCCAAATGATAGAGACAACGAAGCGAATGGGTATCTACTGCATATTGGTGATAGCCATCAAACTGTGGGAGATCAATCACTTTTTTTATAGGGGGAATGGTATACTTTAAGAGTTTAGCATAAGATAAAGCAACCAAGACAGCGTAAGCATTTTCACTATGAAAGAGCAGGGCAATACTTTTATAGAGTTTTGCATCAAGGCGTTCAGGTTTTGGTATAGTGATGAGTTGTTGTAGCAGGGTTGGGTGTGCAATAAAGGGTTGTTTCGATGCTTTCACCAGGTGCATGAGCAGGGCATTATAATCTTTGGCTTGTTTTTTGGGGTAAAGGTAATGCTTTTTTGGGTTATCTTGAACATAGTCAGAGGTAAGTGTATTGAGCCATATCATACTGTAGAGTCTGATGGTTTTTAAACTCTCTGTTACTTTAGAAGCAAAACGCATATGGTCTTTTTTACTCTTCCCGTAGCCAAGCAGTGCAGCAATGTCAGGAATGAGGTCAAGTCTAAGTTTGTCCTCTTTTTTCTTCGCTACCAAATGCAAAGCAGAACGCACACGAAATAAAAACTCTAAGGCAATACGAAATGTTTTATACTCTTTGTCATCAATGATATCTGAAGGAAGAGACTTGATGTTGTCTGTATTATAAAGGACTTTTCCCACCCAATACACGAGATTTGCATCTCTAAATCCCCCTGCACCATCTTTGAGGTTTGGTTCCATCGTGATAGGATATTTGCGATGTTTTTTCTCTTGCTCTTCCAGTTTTAAATTTATAAAGCCTTCTACATCATCATGTCGTATTTGTGTAATGGCATTTTGTGTCTCCATCCAAATAAAATTGGAACCTTCTATAAAACGAGACTCGATCAGTGCTGTTTTAATGGTAATATCAGTTTTGGAAACGGCATAGAGATCGTCGATAGTATGTACCCTATGTCCGAGCTTTAAACCCGTATCCCAAAGGATATAAAGCATTTTTTCTATCATCTCTTTCAGATTATACCCAGGCACATCTTTGTAGACGATCATAAGGTCAATGTCAGAGTGCACACAGAGTTGCTCCCTTCCGTAAGAACCCAGGGCAACAAGGGCCAGAGGAATAGAGTTTTTCATAGGAAGATAATCGCCAAACATGTCTCTGCTTGCAACTTTATAGACCAGCTGTAACACTGTATCTATTTTTTTGGTATGCTTGACAAGAAAATCTTTTCCCCCGGAAATGGCAAAGGTCTCTTCCAGTGTTTCAAAATAGCGCTTTATCTCTTTTTTCAGCACTTTGGCTATCTCAAAATCTGCAGCATTTTCGAATAGCAATTCTTCTATTTGTGATTTTACTTTATCCACTTAGTAACTCCTAATCTATTAGTGATATAATACCCAAAATAACTAACGGTGGATGTAGTATAATGGATTTGATTCAAAAGGTACGTAACAAAGAACGATTGACACAAGAAGAGGGTGAAGCACTGTATGCACTCGATCTCTATACCTTAGGAGAACTTGCAGATGAAATTCGTAAAGAAAAACACGGCAATAAATCGTACTTCAACATTAACCGTCACATCAACCCTACCAATGTCTGTGCAGATGTGTGTAAATTTTGTGCCTACTCTGCCACCCGAAAGAATCCTGATCAATACACTTTAACCCATGAGCAAATTGTAGACATCGCCACAAAATCCATAGCCAAAGGGGCAAAAGAGTTGCATATCGTTTCTGCCCATAATCCAAAAGACGGTGTAGAGTGGTATATGGGAGCATTTAGGAAAATACGTGCCAAACATCCTGATGTGCACATCAAGTCTATGACCGCTGCCGAGGTAGATTTTTTGACGCGTGAGTATGGACACTCTTACGATGAGGTCTTGGACATGATGATAGAAAATGGTGTAGACTCCATGCCTGGAGGCGGGGCAGAAATTTTTGATGAAGGTGTACGTGAATACCTTTGTAAAGGAAAAGTAACGTCAGAGCAATGGCTTGAGATCCACCAAAAATGGCATGAAAAAGGTAAAGAGTCTAATGCCACGATGCTTTTTGGTCATGTAGAAACACGGGCACACCGTATTGACCATATGTTGCGTCTACGTGACTTGCAAGACAAAACAGGTGGCTTTAATGCCTTTATACCTCTTGTCTATCAAAAAGAGAACAACTATCTGAAAAACTGTAACTTCCCCTCCGGACAAGAGGTACTCAAAACCTACGCCATTGCGAGAATACTCTTAGACAATATCCCCAATATCAAAGCCTACTGGGCAACTTCTACGATCAATTTGGCACTCATCGCGCAAGAGTTTGGGGCGAACGATCTAGACGGTACCATAGAAAAAGAAGCCATTCAGTCTGCCGCAGGAGCAAAAAGTGCGAATGGTATGGAGCTGGATGATTTTGTAGCACTCATTAAAAATTCCGGGTTTATACCTGTAGAACGTGACAGTCTTTATAATGAGCTGAAAGTCTATGCTTAAGGGCACTTCTAATAGACTTAAAGTTCATTTCCTGTCTTAATAATATCTAAACCAAAACGTTCTCTCAAATCTTGAATATTTTTACTTAAATGACACTCTGAGATATCTGTATCCAACTCCATTAATGAGAGTGTTTTTTGATGTTGAGAAGAAAAATTAGATACATTGAGAGTGAGTTTAACAGCCCCTTTATTGATCTGTACGATCTCTTCATACATTGTAGAAAGCGTACGCTTAAAAAGCTGCTCGGAAAACACTCTGTCAACGGTCAAGCTCTTTTTGGATTTGATACCATATTCATAGCCTATTTTCAAATAATAAGAGGTAGGGTTCACTTCAATGGCCATGACCATGTAGATGATATGCCTTGCCATGATCATAATACGCCGTTTTACTTCTTTACTGTCATGAATGGCATCAAAAGTACGGCTGATTCCTATA
Source organism: Sulfurovum sp. (assembly GCA_015661535.1). Classification (GTDB taxonomy): domain Bacteria; phylum Campylobacterota; class Campylobacteria; order Campylobacterales; family Sulfurovaceae; genus Sulfurovum. Next base: position 8,232 of record DQVY01000122.1, read on the forward strand.
GATTTTCTTTCACTCTTTGTACTGATACCTTCTCCATCAGTTCCTGTGACACGTCCATAGAGTTGCATACCTGGTTTCTTCCAAGATTCAAAAAGTGCTTTACGCCGTTTCACATCTCCCAGTGTGCTAATGTAATGTTCCCCCAGTCTTTTTTGAAACCCCTTTCCTATACCGGGAAATGCTTTTATAGGAATGTTTTCTATGTAAGCATCTATATCTTTCACTTCATAGACCCCATAAGGTTTAGCAGATTCAGTAGCTAGTTTGGCGATCCATTTTGCTTTTGAAATACCTATGGAGACAGGAATGTCAAAATGTTCCAGAATTTTTGTTTGTAATTCTTGCGCAAAAGCATAGACCTCTTCTTCTTTTTTCCATCCACTAACATCTCCAAAAAACTCATCGATACTGTACTGCTCCACTTTGGGCATATGTGCCAATATGAATGCATGTATTTTATGTGACAGTTTATGGTAAAGGGGATAGTTTGACGGTACTACTGTCATGTGGGGACAAAGTTGTAAAGCCTGCGCAATGGGCATAGCCGTTTTCACTCCAAATTTTCTAGCTTCATAACTTGCAGTGGTCACAATACCCCGTATCTTCTTTTTGCCATCTATCTCATCTACAAAATAAGACTCAAACGTTTTTCTATTATCGCTATAAAATACAGGGGTGACAAAAGCACCGCTATTATCATTCATTAACTTAATATAGGTGCGTTTTTTGTTAAATATCTCAAGGTTACTTCGGGAGCCTACGCAGATAGGTATATGTTTCAGGGATGCATTGACCGATCTTTCAGCAGAAGCAAAAAAACTGTCTATGTCTATATGTAAAAACATAGGTCCCCTTCTTTTTTCAAAGTATAGCGATACTTTGAATACAGAGTAGAAATATATGTCATATTGTCATTTTTTTTAATAATTTGTGGCATATTACTAAAATGAAAATCTTCAAATACATACTTATTGCAGCTATCTTGTTTATTTTGTGGGTCACAGAACCTTTATGGTTTAAAAAGTCTTATAATGTTCAAGAACCTTCCGCTGTGGATACTTTTGTTTCAAAGCAAGACCAAGAAAGAAAAAAATTTCTTAAATCTGAAATTGAAAAAGGTAAAGCTTTAGAAGAGAAGTTTGGACCAAAGCCTTTGGTAGCGCATGGCTCACGTGTTCCCCAGGTACTGGCTACATATTGGAAAGAGACATTAAAGTATCCAGACTCACTCACTGAAGATATATGTGAACCTATATATGCGAGTACAAAGGGGTGGGAGCTGGTATGTCGCTATAAAGTTAAAAACAGTGCGGGAAAGTTAGAATTGAGACAAGACACTTACACCATTAATCATGGAGTGATTATCAAGTAAAGCTCTAAATTATTTGTTATAATACATAAAATATTTAGGTTTTAGCGGCTTTAAAAGGAAGAAAACAGATGGTTTTAATGATAGACAATTACGACAGTTTCACGTACAACGTGGTGCAATATTGCCGTGAACTTGGTGCGGACTTAAAGGTTATCCGTAATGATGAGATGACCTTAGAAGAGATACAAGCCTTAGAGCCTGAAAAAATTATTCTTTCCCCTGGTCCTGCTACGCCTGATGATGCTGGGGTAACGTTAGATGTTATTAAAGCATTTGCAGACATAACGCCTATTTTTGGTATCTGTTTAGGGCATCAGAGTATTGCACAGGCATTTGGTGGAGAAGTGATACGTGCTAAAAATATGATGCACGGTAAGACATCACAGGTTGAGGTAAACAGATCAACACCTATTTTTAAAGATATCCCAGATGAGTTCAGAGCCACACGCTACCACTCTTTGACGGTCAATAAAGACAATTTGCCAGACAATATTATTGCAACATCACACAGTAAAGATGATGATGAGATTATGTCTTTGCAAATTAAAGACAAACCAATTTATGGTGTGCAGTTTCACCCTGAGTCTATCATGTCTGAGTATGGCCATGAAATGTTGGACAACTTCTTAAAACTTTAAAATGAAAAAACAGCACTTCCTTCTCGCAATTTTTTTCTATGTAAGTGCTAGTTTATACTTGGCGGTCACTACACCCATAAGTCCCCATGAAGCAAAAATATTTTATACCTCTGAAGATCTGCTCTCTACGTTAATGCACTGGGGTTATACGTTCTTGGGAGGCTTTTTAGGAGGCTTTTTCGGGCTCAGGTTTTTCTTTGTGCTTTCTGGTTTTTTAGCAGTTTCACTTTTTTATGAAATGAGCAAACGCTATTTTGATAAGCGTGAAGATGCCTATGTGGCAACCATTCTTTTTATGTTCCTCCCCGGTATCTTGACTGCTACAACATTGGTCAATGTAGCCATCTTGGTCTTGCCTTTGGTCCTTTTGTTTGTATTGATGTACGAAAGAAAAAGTTTTTGGATACTGCCTTTTATTATGCTGGCCCTCTTTTTTATACATGATGCCTCTATTATTTTCTTTGTGGCACTTCTGCTTTATGGTATGGTACATAAAGATAAAAAACTTGCCATAGCATCTTCCGCTTTTTTAATAGCCTTTGTGTATCTCGCAAAAGGTATTGAGATAGGAGGGGGTCCTTCGGGACATTTTGTAGAAATATTTGGACTCTATGCCTCTGTCTTTTCTCCGCTTTTATTTCTCTACTTTTTTTATGCGATGTACCGCATATTGCTGCGTGAGAAAAAAACATTGTTGTGGTATATCTCATTTACTGCTTTGGCCTTTTCTTTACTTCTTTCTCTTCGCCAAAGAGTAAGCATTACAGACTTTGCTCCTTATGTGATGATCTCTATTGTCTTAATGCTGGATATCTATAACAAAAGTGTACGCGTACGACTTCCTGAATTTCAAAAACGTTATAAAAGGGCTTTTGTCGTAGTCATGGTTTTTTTAGGCTTGAGCGCTTCTCTTATCATATTACATAAAGTAACCTATATACTCAGTAGTAACTCAGATAAACATTTTGCAAAACAGATTTATGAGCCTTATTACCTGGCAAAAAGCTTAAAAGAAGAGGCAGTACCTTGTTATGAAGGTGCACAAGGAAGAAGACGTTATCAGTTACGATATTATGATATTCTTCCTTGTGGTAACTACTAACCTATAGTACTTTAAAACTGTTTCTAAAATACACAATATTTTATTTATTGTTATGATTTAAATCACCTAAACGAAACTTAAAACTAGATGATGCTAGACTCTTAAGAACTAAATTAAAGGAGAACTCAATGGCTCAAAAGGCGATTAGAGAATATGACGCAAAGTCGATCTTGGCAAAGCACTGGGATAAGTATTTCCCAGACTTTACATATGCATATGAAACTGTACTGGTCCAAAATGGAGCGGAACTACGTGAAGCTGCTAAAACACATGCATGGTTAAATGAAAAAACATTGGTTGCAAAACCAGATATGCTTTTTGGAAAAAGAGGTAAAAATGGATTGGTACTTTTTAAAGACCAAAAGCCAGGTGATGTCACTTTAGAGAAAGCAGCAAGCTGGATCGATGAAAAAGGTGGAGAGAAACAAGAAGTTTTCTTCGAATTTGATGGTGATACTCCAGTAGGTGAGCCATCAGTCGATATGTTGACACACTTTTTAGTTGAGCCGTTTATGCCTCACACACAGGAAGAAGAGTATTATATCTCTGCCACATGTGTAGGGGATGATGATATGCTTTACATGTCTGCTGAAGGTGGAATGGAAGTAGAAGAGGGTTGGGATGAAAAAGTAACAGAAGTTGCTTTCGCCATTACTGACACAGAAGAACAAATTGCTTCTAAGATCAGAGCAAATATCCCTGCAGATGTTGCAGACAAAGACAAAGAAGCGTATGCAGAGTTTGCTATTGGTTTCTTTAAAGCATACAGAGACCTTAACTTTGCATACCTTGAGATCAATCCTTTTGTACTTCAAGGTAAAAAAGTTGAACTTCTAGATATGGTTGCAAAACTAGATGATACTGCAGGATTCATGATGGTATCTGAATGGGGTGATGTTGAGTACCCAACTGCATTTGGTATGGAAGAAAAATCTCCGGAAGTATTGGCTATTGAAGAAGCAGATGCTAAAACAGGTGCTTCACTTAAATTGACACTCCTTAAACCAGAAGCTCGTATCTGGACAATGGTTGCTGGTGGTGGTGCTTCAGTTGTTTATGCTGATACTATCGCTGATATGGCAGGTATTGATGACCTTGCGAACTACGGTGAGTATTCAGGTGGGCCAACAACCGGTGAAACCAAATTTTATGCTGAAACACTTTTTGATCTTATGACAAGAGAGAAAGATCCTTCAGGTAGAGGTAAAGTACTTATTATTGGTGGAGCGATCGCCAACTTTACAGATGTTGCTAAAACCTTTACAGGAATCATCCAGGCTTTTGAAAACTATCAAGACAAGTTAAAAGCAGTAGATGTGAAAATTTACGTAAGACGTGGTGGACCGAACTATGAAAAAGGTCTTAAAGATATTAAAGAAGCAGCGGACAGAATGGGTCTTTACATCGAAGTATATGGGCCTGAAACACACGTAACAGATATCGTGCGTATGGCACTAGAAGAGAAGTAGGGAGAAGAGAATGTCAAAATTATTTACTAGAGATACACAAGCTATTTTTTGGAATAACAACAAAACAGCTATCCAAAGAATGTTAGACTATGACTATACGATCAAAAGAGAAAAACCATCAGTAGCAGGTATTGTTGCACCGACAAGTTCAAACAAATTTGAAAAGTTCTTTTATGGTGCGGACGAAATAATGATCCCACTCTATAAAACAACAGCAGAAGCCAAAGCAGCGCAGCCGCAAGCTGACACGCTTTTAAACTTTGCCTCTTTTAGAACAGCATATGATGTAACAATGGAAGCATTGGAAGTAGGTGGGTTCAAATCTATCATGATCACAGCTGAAGGGATCCCTGAGAGACTTGCACGTGGTATGAATGAAAAAGCAAGAGCTGCAGGTGTTACGGTCATTGGACCTGCAACAGTTGGTGCTATCGCTCCAGGTGCATTTAAAATTGCAAATATCGGTGGAACAATCGATAACATTATTAACTCTAAGCTTCATAGAGCCGGATCTTGTGGTCTTGTAACAAGATCAGGTGGTCTTTTTAATGAACTTTCTAACATCATCGCTATCAATGCAGATGGTATTGCTGAAGGTGTTGCTATTGGTGGAGACAGATTCGTAGGATCTGTATTTATCGACAACCTTCTTAGAATGGAAGAGAACCCAGAAGTAAAATACATGATCCTTCTTGGTGAAGTAGGTGGTACTGAAGAGTACAAAGTGATCGAAGCTGTTAAATCAGGTAAGATCAAAAAACCTATCATTGCATGGTGTATCGGTACGATTGCCAAGTATTATGATTCAGGTGTTCAGTTTGGTCATGCAGGAGCATCTGCAAATGGTGAAATGGAAACAGCTGAGTATAAAAATAAGGCTATGGCTGAAGCAGGTATTCATGTCCCCGCTACATTTAACGACCTTCCAGCAAAAATAAAAGAAGTATTTGAGTCATTGAATCTTCCTGAAATTCCTGAACCTGAAATAAATGTTGTACCTAAAGTAAGAAGATCCAAAGAGTTTATCTGTACGATCTCTGATGATAGAGGAGAAGAGTGTACTTACGCTGGCTTCCCTATCTCTTCGGTGGCTACACCTTCTACAGGTAAAGGTATCGGTGATGTTATTTCACTTTTATGGTTCAAAAAACAGTACCCTGAGTGGGCAACACAGTTTATCGAAACAGTTATTAAGACAGTTGCAGACCATGGACCAGCAGTATCTGGTGCCCACAATGCAAAAGTAACAGCACGTGCAGGTAAATCAGTAGTAGA
>DQVY01000275.1 GCA_015661535.1 Sulfurovum sp.
AACAACTAACAAAGGTTTTCATGCTATAGTACTTTACTATAGTATGGAGTCACTATGAAACTAAGCTCTTACCCTTTTTTTGACACACTAGAACCTGATGCACTTGCATTTTTAGAACAGCACATCAAACCCATTACAGTACCTAAAAACACACTACTTTTTTACCAAGGCGACATCTGCGAAAACATCTTATGGCTAACAAACGGAGAAGTAAGACTCTACACACAATCTGACAGCATAGAAGACATCACCCTCTACAACCTAAAAGCAGGAGAACAATGCATCGTCAACACAGCTTCCCTACTCTCACAAACAGAAGCAGTGGCTTCAGCTGAAACACTTACTGACATTGAAGGCTATCTCATCGACGTAGAAAGTGTTAAAAAACTCTCTAAAATGTCAGACATTTACCAAACGTATCTGTTTTCACTCTATCAGTTACGTCTTGAAGAACTGACTTCACTCATCAACGACATCAAGTTTAAACGCTTAGATACACGCATAATAGAGTGGCTTAATAAACAGCCCCACAAAATGATAACTACCACGCATGAAAAACTTGCCTCTGAACTAGGTACATCACGTGTTGTGGTCTCTCGTTTACTTAAAGAGCTAGAAGACAAAGGCGTAGTAGTGCTTCATAGAGGGAAGATAGAACAGGTTTGATTGAGGTGAAATTGCGTTAGTGATTAGAATTGGCGTAGGATTAGGAGTTAGAAAAATAAATATGAAATTTGGTTCAGTTAGCTTGTATTGACGTTGTAGTGGGGGTTAAAGGTTATGATGGCTCCGGCACGAGGATTCGAACCTCGGACCAAATGATTAACAGTCATCTACTCTACCGCTGAGCTATGCCGGAATGTGCCTGAAATAAGCGAGTGCTTGTTTCGTGGGTGAGATTATAGACAAAAAGACCTTTGATGTCAAGGGTATTTTAGGCTTTTTTGTAAAATTCTACGCCATTTGTCAAAACAGCTTTAATTTTCTGCTCATTTAGAAGCTTTTCAGCCCTTTTTTGACTCTCTGTATCAAAAAGTGCGTCAATATCTTCTTGGGTTAAAGGACGTTTTGACAAGGTATCCAATATCTCTTCTTCACTATAGGCAGAGGCAGAGATCTCTGCTTTTTTACGAGAAGCGATGTACACGGGTAAGCTGGCATCAAAAAGGTGGCTTATTTTGAGTAGTGTTTCATAGTCTACTGCCTGAACAGCATATGAAGGTGGTCTGTCGATACTGGAGATGTCTATACGTGTGGGCTTTAGTTTTAGTAAAAATGCATTCAGTTTTTCTATCTCTTCGACTGAGTCATTCAACGTTTTCACGATGAGTATCTCTATAATAAGCGGGCCATCATAACGTTTTTTAAATGCCAACATCCCTGCTTTGATGTTTTCAACCTCAATACCGGAGTGAGAACGGTCCAGTTTTTCCAAACACTTTTGCGTAGCACAGTCTAATGAAAGTTTCACTTCATCAAGTTTCACTAATGCATCTTGTATGTTGACATCATCTATGTTTGCAGCATTGCTGAGTATGAGTGTTTTTGTCTTGCCTTTGAAGGTATTGATCTCGTCTATGAGGTCTGAGAGATGCGGATAGAGTGTCGGTTCTCCATTTGCCGTAAGCGTGATAAAGTCTATGTCACTATGCTCTTTGAGCGCATCCTTAATGGCAGAGACTATCTCAGGTACCGGCACTACATCCGTATAACTGTCCATCGTTTTTGCAGGTGCAAGTTCGCAGTACAAACAGTCAAAGTTACACTGTTTAAGGCCGGGACTAAGATCTACACCTAGAGACTTTCCAAAACGACGCGATTGAATAGGACCGAAGATGATGCTCATACTTTTACTCTCTTTTCATATTTTTCTAATTTTTTTTCAAAAGCTGCGACAGAATATTTTTCTATCAATTTCTCAGCCTTTTCTACTTTATGACCTAATTTCTCTTCAAACTTTAAGAGCTGTATCTTTTTATAGAGTTCCATGATCTTTAAATTGGTCAATCCGCCAAGGAAATTACGCATGAGTTTAAGCTTTTCTTCCAAATAGTTCGCCTCAGTTTTATCTAAAACTTCTAAGGCATTTTTGTAGCTGTGACTGTCTATAAGTGCTACGTCAAAATCTTTGTTTATAAAATAATCTGCCACTGTCACAAAATAGTGGTTAAAAGGTTTTTTGATATTGTTTACCTTTTTTGAACCCCAAATGTACTTGGCAGCTATTTTGTTAAACTCTCGTCTAAGCAGTTCAAGTTCTTCATTCACTGCAAGCAGTTTGGCATCTTGGGTTAAATGAAAGTTTCGGTTAAACGCCATAGAGATACTGTTCATCACATTTTGAAACTCTGTTTTAGCATTACTTGAACGGTTCAGCAATGCGATGAGCAGATCTTTTACTTTCATCTTGTCATAATGTACTGCTTCATAACCAGAAATTTCCAAGGTTTTCAATGTCACGAATTTACGTAGATCTTTCACTCGAATTTCAGAAGTGATACTACGTAGAAGTATCTCTTTCAGTTTCTCTTTGCTGTAAATGTTAAGGGAGTCGATGATGTCTGTCACACGGTAACGGTTTTCATCGGCCAGATCCATAGCTTGACACAAGATGGTTTTGTGCTGTGTATTTTTGATGACTATGCCTTTAGATGCCAAATACTTCTCTTCTGTTTCAATGGCATTTTGAAGATAATTTTTTAAGTACCTATATTCAGGATATTCATCAAGTTCGCAGAGACGTTTAAGGAGTGAAGCATAGGCATAATGTTGCACATCTTCAGGGAGATTGTCATAAAAACCGTACTTTTCTATACGTCTGAAGTTGTTCAGGTTGGCATTGAAACGGATAGGGTGTTTGAGTGAAACAGATGCTTCCAAAAGCAACCTGTCTAGGATCACTTCTCCGTCGTGAGAAAAAGCAGTATGCCCGATGTCATGTAAAAGACCTACGATCTTGGCAATGTTAAAAAAGTTTAAATCCACATCATCACCAAGTTCACGACTCAAATGATTGAGTATATACTCCGTGCTAAGCCCAACTTCTATTGAGTGAGAATAACGGTTACGTATACTGTCTTTGGTCTTTTTGGAAATATACATAGGAATGTCTTTAAGCCGGACAAAGATCTTATGTCCAACGATCGCCATTTCACACTCTTCTACTGCGAGAAACACCTTTGGTGAGCGTTCAGCATTCAGAGTTAAGGGCTCAAGGTCTTTGTGCATAGCTTTTCCTTAGTGCGTTGAGCATTCTTAGAATTTCATTGATCTTTTTGATCCATGCCATGCCTGTAATCTTTTCAATGTATGCAATTTCAATACCGATATAAATTTGTGTGATGAGTTCTGCACTTGAGCCTTGTGCAATATTAATAAAACGTGCTTTATCTTTATCTGATTCTTGTTCTACACCTTCTGCAATATTACTTGCAATAGAAAGTGAAGATCTTGTAATTTGGTCTTTAAACCCATAATCTTGTGAAGATCCAAAAGCTTTATACACCTCAACGGATAAACGGCCACTGCGCTTCCACACATTAAGTCTTTCACATCTCATAATTTATAAACCTTTCTTCTAAACGCTACCTTCTGAATGCTGAACGCTGTGTCAGAGAGTTACTGCTTCGCAGAAACTCTCTGACACTCTTTGACAAAGTGTTTTGCATGTTCTACCGGTACATCAGGAAGAATCCCGTGTCCAAGGTTAAAGAGATGTCTTTCCCCGCCCATGATCTTTTGGATGTTTTCTACAGATGCGGTGATAGCTTCTTTGGAGTAGAGTCTGCATGGTTCCATATTTCCCTGGAGGACATACTTGTCTCCAAGTTTCTCTTTTGCCATCGCCATAGAGGTCCCCCAGTCTACACCGAAGACATCAAAGTTACCATACACAAGTCCACGCTCAATAAACGCAGAAATACCTTTAGGGAACATGATAATAGGCGTATCTGGGTATTTAGATTTAAGATAGTCTGCAATCTCAACCATGTATTTCCATGAAAATTCATCGTACATATCTGGTTCAATGGCTGCTGCCCATGAGTCAAATATCTGTACCACATCGATGCCTGACTGGATCTGTTTTTCCATGTAAAGTTTGACAACTTCTGTAACTTTTGCAAGAATATTATGTAATAACTCAGGATTTGAGTACATCATTTTTTTACAAATATTGTATGTTTTAGTCCCTTGTCCTTCTATCATATAGGTAGCCAAAGTCCATGGAGCCCCGGTGAAACCAATGAGGGCTATCTCATCGCCTCTTTCGTCTAGCTGTTTACGTAAGAGTTTGATCGTGTCAAACACATAGGTAAGTTTTGATGCTGCTTCATCACCGCCAATGAGTCTGTCTAGATCTTCTTGTGAAGTTAAAGGGTCAGAGAATTTTGGGCCTTCACCTTTTACAAAAGACAAGTCCATGCCCATCTCATCTGGAATGACGAGAATATCTGAGAACAAAATAGCGGCATCTACACCCACAATATCCAGTGGCTGTATGGTCACTTCTGCTGCCATTTCAGGGTTATGACAAAGATTTAAAAAATTCCCTGCTTCTGCTCTTACTTTCATATACTCCGGCAGATAACGTCCTGCTTGTCTCATCATCCATACGGGTGTGTATGGTGTCTCTTTTCCTAAACAGGCATCTACAAATATTTTTGACATTAATGTTTCCCTACTTTACTTAAAAAACTAAGTCCAACAGCCAGTGCTGTAATGGACAACGCAAAATAAAACATCTCCAAAGGTGTTGTAAACTCTGTGTGTAATACCCTTTGAAAAAAGTTGACCACCAAAACCATAACAATGACTTTGGCTATTTTATCTTTGAGTTGATCTAGATCATGAATCGCCAATAGTTTAGATCCATTTTTACCTTGAGCTTGGTCTATATTAGAAATAAACAACTCATAGAGCCCAAAAGAGAAAATAAACATTACAACAGCTATCAAATAAAGATCAACCGCCCCAATAATACCTGCTACCACATCTTCATGAAAACGTTCAGGATGAGGTATGGCATGTGTAACCACTTGAAAAGAAGTTACGGCAACTTGCCAAATATCCATAGACGCTACAATAAAAAGTATAATTGCCCCAAGTAAACCAAAGACAACAGCCAAAATAACAATAAAACGACTGTTCCAAATAGCACCTTCAAATAAAGTTTCTAAAATACTGCTATGGTTAGCATCATGTTCCTGATTCTCTTGAATTTCTTTGTCTGTCATACTATATTACCTCTAACTTGATCCATTTTTGTGCAATACGCACAGCATTAGTCGCTGCCCCAACTCTTACCTGGTCAGCCACACCCCAAAGATGTAAAATGTTGTCTGAAAAGAGATCTTTTCTTATACGTCCTACATAGGTCTCATCTGTATCTGTAGCAATGATCGGCATCGGGTATTCATTTTTAGACATATCATCGATGACCGTGACATTTTCAAAATCATTAAGGACTTCTCTTACCTTATCCACATTGACATTTACATCATTTTCAAATGTGATTGTAATAGACTCAGAATGAGAGCGCAGTACCGGTACACGTACACAGGTTGCAGACAAGGCAAAGTCTGTTCCCATGATCTTGGCTGTTTCATTCACCATTTTCATCTCTTCTTTGGTGTAACCGTTCTCTTGCGGGACATCAATATGAGGAATGACATTTAAAGCGATCTGATGTGCAAAGGCTTCCACTTTTGCATCATCAAGTTTAAATTCAAAAAATGCCTGCATCTGCCTTACCAGCTCTTCCATTCCCTGCTTGCCTGCACCGGAAACAGCCTGATACGTACTCACATCTACTCTTTTGATACCATAAAGATCATGCAGAGGCTTAAGTAACTGTACCATTTGGATCGTAGAACAGTTAGGGTTTGCAATGATGCCGGTATCTTCCCAGAGTTCGATATCTTGCGGATTTACTTCAGGTACTACCAAAGGCACTTTGGGATCCATTCTGAAATGAGATGTGTTGTCTATGACCACAGCTCCGGATTCAACTGCATACTTTGCAAAATGTGCAGAGATGCTTCCCCCTGCCGAAAAGAACGCAATATCTATCTCTCTGTCTATAAACACTTCTTCCGTCAATTCTTCTATCTTGTAACTTTTTCCTTGACACTCTACCTCTAAACCCACAGATTTTGCAGAGGCTAAAGGAAGAAGGTTTCCTACAGGGAACGCTACTTCATCAAGCACTCTAAAAATCTCTTCACCTACAGCACCGGATGCACCAACTACTGCTATGTTATATGTTTTTCCCACTATTCTAACCCTAATGTATTATCGTTATTTGATGTTTCATTTTCAACACTCTCATCTTCTGAGTCCTCTTCAGGTTTCTCTTCTTTGGCACATTTCGCCATACTCACTACAATGTCTTTTTTCTCTACAGAAACCACTTTTACACCAGAGGTATTACGCCCTGCTTTACGGATGGTTTCCATATCGACACGTATCATCTTGCCTATGGAAGTCAAACACATAAGGTCTTTGTCTTCTTCTACCGCTACTACACCGACAACATCACCTGTTTTAGTGGTAAGTTTCATGGAAATGACCCCTTTACCTGCACGGTTTTGTTCACGATACTCTGAAGCAGAAGTACGTTTACCAAGCCCTTTCTCAGAAAGCATTAGGAGTTCATCTTCTTCATCTTCTATGGTAATGGCACCACATACATAGTCATCTACGATTTTAAATTTAATCGCTGTTACCCCACGTGAAACCCTGCCGATCTCTCTGGCATCTTCCACTTTAAATCGGATGCACAGACCTTTTTTCGTCGCTACAAAGAGCCATTTTGTGTCAGGTTTTACGATCTTCGCTTCTACAATAGCATCTGCCTCATCAAGGTTAATAGCCCTTACACCGTTAGATCTGATGTTTGAGTATTCAGAAAGGTTGGTACGTTTCACGATACCATTTTTCGTGAATAATACAAGCCCTTTGTCATCGTTAAAGTCAGTGGTCGGGATGATCGCCATGATCTTCTCATCTTTTTGAAGATTAATGAGGTTCACAACCGCCTTGCCTTTAGCCGTACGTGACCCTTCAGGGATCCTGTAGACTTTCAGCCAGTAGAGTTGTCCACGGTCTGTTACAAACATGAGTGTATCATGGGTATTTGAGGTAAAGAAGCTCTCTATGAAGTCATCATCATAAGTTGTTACAGCTGTTTTGCCTTTACCGCCGCGGTGTTGTTTTTCATACTGTTTGACCGGCACACGTTTAATGTACCCACGGTGTGTGATCGTCACAACCATCGGCTCATTTGGAATGAGATCTTCAATGTCTATGTCATCATAATCATCTACAATTTCCGTACGTCTAGGGATGCTGAATTTATCACCTATTTCTACCAACTCTTCACGAATGATCACATTGATCTTTTCTTCAGATTTTAAGATACTTTCAAGTTCTGCAATGAGTTTAAGCAGTTCTGCCAACTCATTTTCAATCTTCTCTATGGCAAGACCGGTTAAACGTCTCAATCTCATCTCAAGTATGGCTTTTGCCTGGATCTCAGAGAGTTTAAAACGTGAGATAAGGTTTTCCATAGCATCAGCATCATCTGAAGAGGCACGAATGATCTTTATCACTTCATCGATGTTGTCCACAGCAATTTTGAGACCTTCTAAAATATGCGCTCTCGCTCTTGCTTTTTCAAGGTCAAAGATGGTTCTTCGGATCACCACTGTTTTTCTGTGTTTTAAGAAAATGTCAAACAGTTCCATAAGGTTAAAGACTTTTGGTTCTTTGTTGTTGATCGCTAACATGATGATCCCAAAGGTCACTTGCATCTGTGTCTGTTTAAAGAGGTTGTTTACCACTATCTCAGACATAGCATCACGTTTAAGCTCAATGACCACACGCATACCATCACGGTCAGATTCATCACGTATTTCAGAGATACCTTCAATGTGTTTGTCACGTACCAGTTGTGCGATGTTCTCTATGAGTCTTGATTTATTGACCTGGAAAGGAAGCTCATCGATGATAATGATCTCTTTTGTTTTTGTCTCTTCTATGTGTGTTTTTGCACGTACTTTAATACGTCCACGCCCTGTCGTATAGGCATCGGTGATACCTTTTTTACCAAAAATGATCCCCCCTGTCGGAAAGTCAGGACCTTTGACGATTTTCATCATATCTTCTACGGTAGAATCTGCATTGTCTATACGTAAGACCAAGGCTTCTATAAGCTCTTCCAGACGATGAGGAGGAATGTTTGTTGCCATACCAACCGCAATACCGCTTGAACCATTGAGTAAGAGGTTCGGTACACGTGCAGGAAGTACATCCGGCTCAGACATGGAATCATCGTAGTTTGGTACAAAGTCTACCGTATCTTTGTCAAGGTCAGAAAGTAACTCTTCTGCTATCTTGGTCATACGTGCTTCGGTGTATCTCATAGCCGCTGCATTATCCCCATCAACAGAACCAAAGTTACCTTGACCGTCTACAAGCGGTGCCTGCATAGAGAAGTCCTGTGCCATACGTACCAATGCATCATACACAGAGTTATCACCATGCGGGTGGTACTTACCGATAACATCTCCGACAATACGTGCCGATTTTTTGTAAGGACTTCTATGCGAAAGGTGTAAGTCTTCCATCGCATAAAGAATTCTTCTGTGTACCGGTTTAAGTCCATCACGGGCATCTGGCAGTGCACGACCTACGATGACTGACATAGAGTAGTCAAGGTAGCTCGCCTTCATACTGTCTTCTATCAGTATCTCTTGGGTATTTTCATTGTTTTCAAATAAATCAGACAATCTTCTTCCTTTTAAATCAAAGTTAGATGATTTTATCTTTTTTTGTTAGTAAAATGACTTAAAAATGGCTCAAAATCGCTTCCAGGGTACTTTATTTGGATTTTTTACTATTTTAGACTTTTTTGGTTAACATAATATAATAGTAAAAATGGCTTATTTTGTCTATCTATGTCATAGATCTAAAATTTCAAACCTTTTAACAAACCGCCAAGATTACCACCCAAAGCATCATTTATTTTTTGCCCTGTTTTACTCTTCAGGATCTTAGTCTTCATTTCATCAGTCATAAGAGAGGCAGGGTCTATAGAGATACTCGGATGATCTACATTACCTTTTATCTTACCAGTGATCGTTGTTTTTTCATACACAAATTTAAAGTTTGCACTGTTGATATTCTTCATTTTATTGAATCTACCAGAACTGATCTCGATCAATGCTCTTTTGCCTTTGGCATTTAGTGTATAGCTTACAATGTTACCTTTTATATTTGCATCTAATCTTGTCGTTTTAAAGATAATACGCGAGGGGTCTTTTTTTAACAAAAGTTTCACTGTCTGGGTCAATTTACTCGGTGCAATTTTAAAATCTTCTATGGACAAATGCATGACACCTGAGTCTCTTTTAAGATCATACCTACTGTTACCGGATGAATTCCCCAGGAAGAATGCTTTGTGCCCTGACATTTTCAATATATTCTCTATAGGTACCTTAGTGATCTTGCTTGTCAGGATATCCTCTTTAAGTAGATATTGAATGTTCCCGCCAAGTGATTGTGTAACACCTGTAACTTTTAAACGTTTATGTTGGCTTGCTTTTCCCTTGAGCGATAACTTTCCATACAGTTTCCTGCGGGTAAGTATATAAAGTTTTGTCAGATCAGGTATGTCTATACTGTAATCTGTAGTATATGCACTCTGTTTAATGTCAAAAATGGTATTTTTCAACCTCACAGTGGCAATACCTGTTTTCAACGTTGTATTGAAATACGCTTTGCCTTTTTTAATGTTTCCTTTACTCTCTACTTTCACTGTGGTGTTAAGTGCTTTTCCTATGAGTTTTTTCATCTCTTTGGGTTGCGTGACCATGGTATTGCTGTTTATAGAAAACTTCCCTTCCCATGTTTTAAGGTTTGTCATCTCTACTTTAGTATTTACCTTTCCCCTAAGTGCTGCCGGCTGTCCTGCCAAAGCCATAAGACGTGCGACATAAAGGCCGACTGCATCAACGCTTGCTGTTCTGCTGTCATAGTGAAAGTCCATTTTTTCACCTAAACCTGCGGTACTGCCTTTTAGCACTATATGGTCAGTCATTGCAAGCGTGCCTTTTGCATTTACTTTTGTTTTCTTTACCTTTTTTGATGCTGGCATAAACATAGTGATATCATGCAGCTGTACTGCATAGTTTGTATTCATATACTGGTTTTCCAAATTTACTTTTATGTTTGAAAGTATCAAATCAGCCAAAATAGACGTGAACTTAGCACTCCCTTCTAACTTCTTATTTGCAATTTTACCTTTGGAGTCAAATGCATAACTGGCATTTTTAGGAAGTGTATAGCCTAAATTTTTTTCAATAGATCTTTTATTTAATGTACCGTTTTTTACGCTTAATTCATAGCTACCTGCGTCCATGGCTTTGTTCTCAAGCCACGCTGTACCGCTTAACTCACCTGTAGCCAACGCTGGTTGTTTCATAAGATGCAACAGTTTAGCCACAGCGATCTTCTTTGCTGTCACAACAGGCTTCTCCCCCAAGTCAAAGGACAATTCACCGCCAAGAGAGTTACTTCTTCCTGTTATGTTTACTTTTTCATCTGCTATTTCTGCCTCTCCCTTGATGTTAAAGGCACCCTGCATTTTATTTTTAGTCAATATTCGCATCTCTTGTACATCCAGACTATACTTGGCAAGTAGCTTTTTACTTCCCAGATCAATACTCGCCTGATACACATGCATTTTAAATAGATTACTGTTTACGTCTGCCAATAACTCTACGATCTTACCTTTAAGTACGGCATCAACCTTTGCAGTGACATAACTTTTTTTAGGAAGTTCAAACTTGTATAACTTTTTTACCAAAGCTTCATTGAAACTTGCTTTCTTAAGTACAATATGTCCAAAGCCCTTTGCACCCTCTTCACCTATGGTCGGCATATCGATGTTCACATCTACCTTCCCTCTTGCTAAGGCAGGCTGACCTGAAAGTTGCAGCAGCTCAGCGAACTCAATACTTTTTATGGTGGCTTTTATTTTTTGAGGGGTATGATCGACTACACGCAAAGCATACTCAAGTGGTGCATCCAAAGCTGTGCCATTGCCATCTATAGATAGATCAGAGGGTGTACCTTCAAAACGTCCTATAATATTTGCCTGTCTCAATTTTACTTCATCATAGACAAAGTTTTCTGCTGTGAGCCGGTAAATACCTTTAAAGGATTGTCTGAGTAAATTGTAGTTGATCACAACTTCAATGTCCAGGTCCTTGTTTACTTGCATATGAAAGTTTGCATTGTCAGACGCTATAGAAAACGTACTAAAGTCTACAGACATGCCAAGTTCTTTTTCCATTTTACGCTCTACATAAGGTTTCAGTGTCTCATTTCCAAGGGGAGAAAAAAGGAAGAGAAGTGTACCTGTCAGTACAAGAGAAAAGAGCACAAATACGATAATGAGTTTTTTTAATAATGTTTTCATAAGATGTATTATACTTAAGAAAGCGTTAAGTCCAAGAAGCACTTCATTAACATACTCTTAACATTCTTTGTCTATAATCTATTTAATTTATTTCCAGGATAATACATGCAAATTGAACAACTAAAAGACGTCGTAGATTACGGGATCATAGGCTTTCTCGTTTTCTTAAGTTTCATTACTTTTGCCTATGCCATAGAAAGAATGCTTTTCTACCGTGCAGTAAAAGTTCGAGATTACAAACATAAACTTTCACTTGAGATAGACCTTTCCAAACGTCTGGCAACCATCGCTTCTATAGGTGTAAATGCTCCCTACATCGGACTACTTGGAACTGT
Source organism: Sulfurovum sp. (assembly GCA_015661535.1). Lineage (GTDB taxonomy): Bacteria > Campylobacterota > Campylobacteria > Campylobacterales > Sulfurovaceae > Sulfurovum. The sequence goes on from DQVY01000275.1 coordinate 11,818, forward strand.
AATTGCCATCATCCTCACGTTTTACATCATTGGTGACCAGCAAGACACTATTGACCCAGGGGAGATCATGAAACACTTGGCACTTGCACTCAAAGCTACTGCGGCAGGACTTGTGGTTGCCATCCCGGCTACGGTACTTTACAATGCACTACTCAGCAAAGTAGATATACTCCTTTCCAAATGGGAAATTGCACAGGATGAGAAGTAAGGTATGAGACGCGAACGATTTGATAAAATGAATGTCGTGCCCTTCATTGACATTGTTTTGGTCTTACTTGTTATCATCTTGGCCACTTCAACCTTTGTAAAAAACAAGAGCATCAAGGTCGAGCTTCCAAGTGCGAGCTCCAAAAAAAGTGAAGAGAAAAAAAGTATCCAGATAGCAGTTGACAAAGAAGGTAAATACTCTTACGGAAACGAGATCTTAGCCCTTGACCTCATCAAAGAAAAACTCATGAAACTTGACCCTAAAAAGGACCTTATCTCTTTACGTATGGATAAGAGTTCAGAGTTTCGTTACTTTGTAGATGTCATCGATATTCTCAAAACCAAAGGCTTTGAGAATATTTCTATTATTACCAAGCAGTAGGTCGGGAGGCCCTCTTCCCGACCTACTCCGTCATCATCCCATAAGGACGTTTAAGCTGCTCTGTAAGCTTATGCAAACTTACCGTTCTGCCCTCACGAACAAACTCACGCCCGTCTAAAAATACCAAGATCGTAGGCAAAGCCAATACATTATAGTACGAAGAGATCTCTGCATACTCCTGAGCATCTAAGTAAATTTGTTTGAGTTTTGGAAACTCTGTATCAAAGAGCTCTCTAAATTTTGGTCGCAAAGCATGGCATACACTGCAGTGTTCACCAGAGAAGTAGAGGAGCACCCCTACTTCTTCCTGTATGGTTTGTTGTACTTGTTCCAGGGTCATTATTTTCCTTTAGATTTAATATTCATCATCATCCTCAAACTCATCCCCAATTTCCAAAAACTCCATAAACTTTTTAGCCAGTATCTCTGCTTTTTTATCGAATTTATCTGCTATTTCCGGGATAAATTGGGAATGTACATGTTTACTAAAAAGTTCTAGCCAACGCGCAAAGGTCTCTTCTGTAAGTTTACCTATAAACACATGAGGCAAGAAAGGGTCACCCATATAGCCCTTCTCCCCTGTCATCATCATGAGCCAGAAGTTATCCAGGGTTCTGAAATGCTCATACCACTTGTCATTTTTTAAGTCATCACCCAAAGCTTTTGTGAAAAAAGGTCCGACAAGGTCATCTTTTATAAGCATGGCATAAAAAGAACGTACCATTTTTTCTACCGAAGCTCTATCTACTTCTGTTGCAAGCATGACTGCCCCTTTGTTATTTAGTAGCGTATTATACCTAGTCGCTAAATACTTTTTTATTGACCCATGTCAAGAAGAGCAGGAGAGCTTTTGGTTCCTAAATTCTTTGGGTGTTTCCCCTGCCCATCTCTCAAATTCAGGGTGCTCATCAAAAGGTTTTTGGGCTATCTTAAAGAGATCATCAAGCACAGAAAAGTCACCCTCTTGGGCTGCATCGATGGCTTCTTGAAGTATATAGTTTTTGAGTACATACTTTGGATTTGATTCTAACATCTGTTTTTTACGTATGGCGGTATCTAGATGTTTAATACGCGCATCGTATCTGTCCAACCAGGCATTCATAGGCTCATGGTAAAGCCCTGTTGCAAGTAATGCTGTTCTCTCACCTTCATAATGACTCAGGGTTCTCATAAAAAGTGTGTAGTCTACCTGAAGTGTTTCTAGCATATCATACAGGTCATCAATGAGCTCCGGATCACCAATTTCTGTACCTTCCAAACCTAGTTTTTTACACATATAGTAGTGTAGATAACGGATATATATTTTGTCATATATTACTAAGATCTTTTCCATTTTTTCCATGCTGGTCAGTGGAGAAAGTGCGCGCATAAGCATTTGAAGATTCCATTTGGCTACTACAGGCTGGTTGGTATAGCTGTAACGTCCTTCTACATCGGTATGGTTGGAGACATGTTCATGTCTAAAGTTATCTAAAAAGGCATAGGGTCCATAGTCTATGGTAAGCCCGGCAATGGACATGTTGTCTGTGTTCATAACACCATGGTTAAAACCTACAGACATCCACTGTGCCATGAGTCGTGAAGTAATGACCATCACTTCATTGAACAACAAGGCATAAGGGTCATTTTTCCCTTTGATATGAGGGAAATTCTCTTCTATGACATAGTCTGCTAAAGCTTTAAGCTCTTCAAACATTCCCTGTGACGCATAGTACTCAAATGTACCAAAACGCACCCAGGAGGTACTTACCCGACACACAATAGCACCTGTTTCTATCTCTTCACGTCTTACCTGATGTTCTGAACCTATAATCCCTAAACAGTGTGTAGTAGGGATTTTAAGCCCCTGCATCGCTTCAGACATGAGGTACTCGCGTATACTCGAACGCAAAACTGCACGGCCATCCCCATGACGGGAATATTCAGTTACGCCTGCACCTTTGAGTTGCAGATGGTACTTCTCCAAGGTGCCTATGTTAATGGCTCTGCCATCTCCGAGTCTTGGTACAAAATGTCCAAACTGATGTCCGGCGTAACACATGGCAAAGGGTTCTGAACCTTCTACTTTGTACTCCCCGTTCAGGAATTTTACAAAATCTTCTGTTTCCAACTCATCTTCATCAATCTTTAAAAGTCTGGCGATGTTTTTATTGGCATGGATAAGGTGCGGGTGCTGCAATGGGCTGGGTGCTACTTTGTCGTAACATGCTGCATCTAATTTGAGGTAAGGGTTGCTGAGCTTTAAGTCTTTTAATTTCATAAAACAATCTTAGCTAGAGAAACTTTAATATGACTTATGCAGATAAAGTTTTCTCCAAAACCTCTTTTTCGATCATCGATATCGGCAATGCCACATAATAGTAAAACCCTTGTATATGGTAACATCCATACTCTGCAAGAATATTTATCTGCTCTTCTGTCTCTACCCCTTCTGCGATCACATCCAGACCTATACTTTTGGCAATGTCTATGATCGCTTTGCTAATAGTCATATCTACAGCATCCGTACTGATGTTTTGTATAAACGATTTGTCTATTTTCAATTTGTCTACAGGCAGTCTTTTCAAATACGTTAAAGAGGAGTAACCCACACCAAAGTCATCAATAGCAATGGTGATACCTAAACGCTTTAAAGCATCGATCATCACAATAGACGCTTCAATGTTTCCCATAACATGGCTCTCTGTTATCTCAAGTTCTATCCACTCTCCTTTACAAGCAGTTTCATCAAGCAGAGACTTTATCAAAGCTACAAAGTCACTCTGCTGTAAATGTTTGGTAGAAAAATTAAAAGAGATACGCGGAAGATCAAAACCTTCTTTTCTCCATGCAACGATCTGCTGCATCCCTTTTTCTAAAACATAATGATCCAAGGCAATGATCACTCCCGTATCTTCAGCCATAGGGATAAATGCATCGGCATCAATGACACCATAACTTTCATGTTCCCAACGGATCAAGATCTCCATACCTGTCACAAGCTCTGTACGGCTGTCAAGCTGTGGCTGGAAATACAATACAAATGCATTTTTTTCCAAAGCAGCATATATTTCTGACTCCATAAACACCATCTCTTCCACACGGTGTGTCATCTCTTGTGCATAAAACTTATAGGTGCCTCTTCCTCTTTTTTTTGCTTCAAACATACTCGTATCGGCATACTTGATAAGATCAGCATAATAAACGGCATTTTCAGGGTAACAACTGATGCCGATAGAAGCAGATATATAGAGTTTGTGTTCTGCCAACACAATAGGCTCTTCTATGAGCTTAATTAACCTTTCAGCCATCTCTTTTACCATGCTTTTCTCATCAAGATAAGGCAAGATAAGTGTAAATTCATCCCCACTGATACGTGACAAAAATGCTTCTTTGGGTATGGCTTTTTGTAAACGGGCGG
>DQVY01000014.1 GCA_015661535.1 Sulfurovum sp.
AAAAGCACAAGCGCTAGAGCTGAAGTCTTTTTGGATGATGAATATTGGTATGGTAGGTCTTACTTTATCACTTGCTACTGCCGGAGTCATGCAAATACTTGACCAAAGAGTGGGTACTGACCTTGTAGGCTTTATGGAATCACAGGCATCTATTGCTGGTGTGTACACTGTACGTGCTGGATTTGGTGTCCTCGTGTTCCTTGGTCTGATCACCTATTTTGCTTCTTTCTTTGTGAAAGAAGAGCAAACAGCCTAAAGGTGAAGCATGCTTCACTATTGGCTTGAGTTTGAAGAGAGTATCGGTAGAGTTTGGGACAAGTATCTCAATAAAAAAGTAAACAAGTTCCATGAAGAGGCGCGTGTTTACTTTGCCGATATTTCAAAATCACTCACCCTTTTTCACCATCTTTTAGGTGGTGAGCAAGGATTAGAGTTACATGTGACAGACAAACGCTATGTTGATACTTCACGTACAATGTTACAAAAAGTATCATTTTTGGGTAAAGAATTTTACCTTACCTGGCAAGATGACAAAGCCATCTATCTCCCTGCATCGTCTGCATATTTTCCAACAAAAGAGCAAAATGAAATGTTCTATTATTGGCTCATTGCTATGCTTAGCAGAGTAGAAGTAAACGCTAACAATATCAAAGAACAAAACAGCCAAGCAGTCACACAGCTTACTTCAAAATACAGCGGATTTAAGACTTTCTATACGCAAGCCAGCGAATACCTTGCTCAACAGTTTGAACAGTTATCATTTATGAACGATTTGGAAAAAGCAGACAATGAAACGTTGATCAATGATTACCCCAACCCTTTATGGATCTACCCTCCTATGATGACACACACTCAAGCGAACAGTGAAAGTGATGAAGAGGAACTGCAACGCGAACAGGAAAAAGAGAAAACAGACACACTGGAGATGAAAAAAAAGTCTGATCAAATGGATGATGACAGAGAAACTGATGGTTTCCTGGCTTTTTTACCAGAGTCTCTTATGAGTATTTTTGAGCAAGTCAATGTAGACAGAATGGAAGATGACAGCTTTGATGAAGATGCACTCTATCATGCGGAAGATCTAGATGAGATCACCATAGGTAAAAAACAGGCTAACTTAGCTTCACGCATCAAGATGGACTTAGATATGCAACCAGATATGACCGAGATATACCCTCTAGGCAAAGGGCATCTCATAGACGAATGGGACTATAGAAAAAATGACTATCTCATAAACTATGTACGCATTAAACCACAAGTCACACTCAATGTTACCCCCATAGAAGTACCCAAAAGACTCAAAAAAACGGTCAAAAAAATTCAAGGTGAGTTAGACCTGCTTGCACTTGACCGCATCAAAAATGACAAACTCCCCTATGGAGATGAAATAAACATGGACACATGGATAGACTACAAAGGGCATCTAAACAAATCTATGCACCATCAGAATTTTTATACCACGTATGAGAAAAAAAGCAGAGATATGGCTACACTTATTCTGGCGGATGTTTCTCTTTCAACAGAAGGCGGTATTACCCAGGAAGTGCGTATCATTGATGTGATCAAAGATGGACTCATGGTTTTCTCGGAAGCCTTGGAAAAATTGGGAGACAGTTTTTCCATCTACTCTTTTTCCTCTTTGCAAAACAAAAAAGTCTACTTTAACATTATTAAAAACTTCAAAGACAAATATTCAGACCTCATTCGTGGCCGCATAGACAGTATGCAGCCTCAGTATTACACCAGATTGGGTGCAGCCATACGGGAATCTGCCAAAATTTTGGACAAACAACAGGCTGCAAACAAACTCTTGCTCATCATCTCTGACGGCAAACCAAATGATGAAGATAGATATGACGGCAGATACGGGATCGAAGATACCAAAAAAGCCATAGAAGAGGTGAAAAAAAAGGGTATTACCCCTTTTTGTATCACCGTGGACCTGGATGCCAAAGAGTATCTCTCTTACCTTTTTGGAAGAAATGGCTTCGCCGTGGTAAGAGATGGTCAAAAGTTGCCAAAGGTCATACCGGAAGTTTATATCAACTTAACCAAATAATAAAGGAATCACATGTCACCTATTTATTACGAAGCACAAGGCAATGAAGTTGCACTCTTTGAAGCATCTGCAGGGATGCATTTACCTGTACTCATCAAAGGTCCAACAGGCTGTGGGAAAACACGCTTTATTGAGTATATGGGAGAAAGACTGAACAGAGAAGTCTATACTGTGGTCTGTCACGATGACCTCTCCGCAGCAGATCTGGTAGGTCGTCACCTCATCGATGAGAACGGAACATACTGGCAGGATGGCCCGCTGACAAAAGCGGTAAGAGAAGGTGGTATCTGTTATCTTGATGAAATTATAGAAGCCAGAAAAGATACCACCGTCGTATTGCATTCTTTGGCTGATTATCGTCGTGTGCTGCCTATTGACAGGACAGGCGAAGTCATAGAAGCCCATCCTGATTTTATGCTGGTAGTCTCCTATAACCCTGGGTATCAAAATGTACTCAAAGGTATGAAACCCAGTACTAAACAGCGTTTTATCTCTCTAGAATTTCACTACCCGGAACCTGGCATTGAAAAAAGTATTATCATGAAAGAGAGCGGCATAGATGAAACTAACGCAGAAAATCTTGTCTCTATCGCCGGGGATATACGAAATCTCAGCGACACAGACATTCAAGAAGCAGTTTCTACACGCCTTTTGGTCTATTCTGCAAAACTTATGGTCAAAGGCTTTGATGCCTATGAAGCCTGTATCCATACCATTGTTCAATCGTTGACCGATGAAGATGAAGTCCTCGAAGTCTTGGAAAAACTGGTTGCTTTATATTTTACAAAGCAGAGCGATGACTAACCAACGCAGTATAAAAGAATCACATCCTCCTGGAGATTTTGCTATTTGGATCATTATCTATGTAGAACTTTTAACCTTTGCCCTTCTCTTTGCAGGCTATGCATTTTCAAGACGTACTGATGTTACACTCTTTAACGCTTCTCAACTTGTGCTCGATCAAACTTCAGGATTCATCAATACACTTATCCTGATCACAAGCAGTTATTTTGTTGTAAAAGCCGTACAAAGTGTCAAGAACATGACACAAAAGAGTACCAAAAGTGCCAATGAGAGTGCTTCCAAATGGATCTTTCTGGCTATGCTTATGGGTTTCTCATTTTTAGTCACAAAACTCTTTGAATTTTCACATATCTTTGGACTAGGCATCACCCTCAGTACCAATACATTTTTTATGTTCTACCTGCTTTTAACGATGTTTCATTTTATGCATGTGATCCTGGGTCTCATTATTTTAGGAAATATCTATCAAAGAACAAAACATGCAGGATATACTCCTGATGATCACTCAGGTATTGAAACAGGTGCATCCTATTGGCATTTAGTAGATCTCTTATGGATCGTACTCTTTCCACTTATTTATATTATACGCTAAAGGACTACAATGCAGCATAAACTTGAGATCACCTGGTTCACTTTGGTATTACTCACTATTTTCGCGTTTTTATTAGGCTACTTAAAGTATACCAATACTGCTTTTGTCGCCCTTTTACTACTCAGCACTTTTATAAAAGGTCAGATAGTGATCGACTATTTTATGGGATTAAAAGAAGTAAGTTTGCGCTATAGGCTTATCCCCGCTATTTGGCTTCTGACTGTCCTTTCACTCATTGCAACAGCCTATTATTTACCGCTCTAAAAAATAGGACTACAATATTTTCTGCCTTGATAACCCACTATTAACAGCTTTTTAGCTAAAATAATCCATTAAATTTGACAGGCTTATACGGCTGTCTCGGAGAATAACAATGGATAAATCAAAATATATATGGATGGATGGGAAACTGACACCTTGGGATGAAGCTCAGGTACATGTTCTCACACATACTTTACACTATGGGAATGGTGCTATAGAGGGTACCAAAGCCTACAAAACAGTTGATGGAAGATGTGCCATTTTTAAACTGAAAGAGCATACACAAAGACTATTGAACTCATCAAAGATGACACTCATGGATGTACCTTACACCGTAGAGGAACTGAACGCTGCACAAGTGAAACTGCTTCAGGAAAATGAACTCTTTGACGGTGCCTACATCAGACCTCTTGTCTACTTAGGCTATGGTGTCATGGGGCTTTACCATAAAGACTGTCCTGTCAATGTATCTATCTCTGCATGGAAATGGGGTGCATACCTTGGAGAAGAAGGCTTGCGTAAAGGTATCCGCCTCAAGATCTCATCTATGACAAGGACCCCTAATACTTCTGGGATGGGAAAAGCAAAAGCAGTTGCCAATTACCTTAATTCTCAAATGGCTAAATTTGAAGCGGTTGAAGCCGGCTATGATGAAGCACTGCTCAGAGATGACCAAGGGTACATTGCAGAAGCATCCGGTGCCTGTTTCTTTATGGTGAGAGAAGGGAAACTCATCTCTCCTCCATCAGACAATACACTGGAGTCTATCACTCAGCAAACAATCATAGACCTGGCAACAGACATGGGCATAGAGGTTATACGACGTCGTATAAGCCGAGAAGAGACGTACATAGCAGATGAGTGTTTCCTTACGGGAACAGCGGCAGAGGTCACACCTGTACGTGAAATTGATGCACGTATCATAGGTGCAGGTTCACGCGGGCCTATCACCGAGAAATTACAAACAGCCTATTTTGATGTGGTAGCAGGGAAAAACCCTGACTACATCCAACATTTAACCTACATTAACTAATTATTGGTGCGTTGTGAAACGCACCCTACATACACACATAAGGAATATTATGCCAGCAGATATGAATGACTATTTTAAAAAGAAAAAACCAGCAAATAACAACAACAATAATAATGGCGGCGGGGGAAACAATTTTGAAAATCCTCTCGGAAACATGGGTAAAGGTGCACCCTGGATAGTAGGTATTATTGCTATTGCTTTAGCAATGTTTATCCTTAAACCTTTTACCATCATCAATTCCGGTGAAGTGGGTATCAAAATCAACACAGGTAAGTTTGAAGCAAAACCTTTAAGCGCAGGATTGCACTTTTTTATTCCTGTACTTCAAAAGATCATTCCGGTCAATACACGTATCAGACTCATTACCTACTCCAACGTGAATACAGGCGCACTGGGTGACAACTACAGAGGTCTTGAGGGTGGTTTACGGAGAAACCCTGCCATTACTGTACTGGACAAAAGAGGTCTTACTGTAAACATTGATATTGCTGTACAATACAGATTGAAGGCAGAACAGGCACCCGCAACCATTGAAAAATGGGGTTCAAGCTGGGAAGAGAAGATCATTAACTCTAAAGTAAGAGAAGTGGTACGTGACGTGGTAGGCCAATATACAGCAGAACAACTTCCAGAGATGCGTAATGAAATTGCTGCATCCATTGAAGTGAAAGTCAAAGAGAGTGTAGATACACTTGAAAACCAACCTGTAGTACTTGAGTCTGTGGAGCTTAGAACCATTAATTTACCACCTAAAATTAAAGACCAGATTGAAAAAGTACAGATCGCAAAACAAGATGTAACCATTGCGGTACAAGAAAAAGCAAAAGCTATCCAACAAGCACTTAGAGCGGCTGAAGTGGCAAAAGGTGAAGCAGAAAAAAACCGTATTGAAGCACAGGGTGAAGCTGACAAAATCCGTATTGAAGCGGAGGAACAGGCCAAAGCCAATACACTTATTTCACGTTCATTAACACGTGAACTTCTTGAACTTGAACAGATCAAAACACAAGGAAAGTTTAACGAAGCTCTTAAAGTTAACAAAGATGCGCAAATATTCCTTACACCTGGTGGTGCGGTACCTAACATTTGGGTAGATGCAAAGGGGAGACAACAACAGCGTTTAATGGGTGCACAGTAATCATCCCTTAGGGTGCGTTTCCCAACGCACCATGAAATATAAATAGAAAAGGTGCGTTGGGAAACGCACCCTACCATGGAGAAATCATGACCATCGACTGGAACAAAAACCCCCTCATCCCTGCCATTGCACAAGACTTTGAGAACAATGACGTACTCATGCTTGCCTACATGAACGAAGAAGCCTACAAGCTCACCCTCGAGACCGGATATGCACATTACTTTTCCAGAAGCAAGCAGCGTATTTGGAAAAAGGGTGAAAGTTCAAACCATACACAAGAAGTAAAAGACATTTTACTCGATTGTGATGCAGATACAGTTATACTCAAAATAAAACAAAATGGTGTCGCCTGTCATACGGGTAGAAAAAGTTGTTTCTTTACCTCTGTGATACAAGAGAAGGTCATTTTGGAAAAAGAAGTAGATACGGATGCTATTTATGGTGTGGTAGATACACTTTATCATACGATACTAGAACGTAAAAATGCGCCTAAAGAAACAAAATCATGGACCAAAAAATTACTCGATGACAAAAAGCTGATGTTGTCTAAAATACGTGAAGAAGCAGATGAAGTTTGTGTTGCGATCAACGAAGAGTCTGACGAACAAGTCATCTACGAATCTGCTGACTTACTTTACCATACACTTGTAGGTTTAGGTTACAGAGACATCTCTCCAGACAGAGTCAAACAAGAGTTGGCTAGAAGGTTTGGAATGTCAGGGATAAAAGAGAAAGAAAACCGAAAAAAATAATGGAAGTAACTGTTCCCACGTAAAACATGGGAACAAGTATCTAACAGCCGCCACCGCAGCCTGGTGTCTCTGCATTTCCGCCAGCAAAGTATTTACCGTCAAAACTTACCAGTGAATATTCTCTGTCATTTCCAAGAGAGTCTTTAAGTCCATCAATAGACAAAAAGCCTAAAGAAGAAGCCCCTATTTTTTCTCTTATCTCTTCCACTGTGTTGTTGGCTGAAATAAGTTCAGCTTTGGTAGGTGTGTCTATCCCATAACGACAAGGGTACTTTATCTCTGGTGCAGCGATACGCATATGCACCTCTTTTGCTCCCGCATCCAGTAACATACGTACTATTTGTTTAGAGGTAGTACCACGGACCAAAGAATCATCGATAATAGCAACACTTTTTCCTTTAATGAGATGCTTAATAGGAGAAAGTTTCATTTTTACTTTTAGATCACGTATCTCCTGGGTAGGTTCAATGAAAGTACGGCCTACATAGTGGTTACGTACAATACCCATCTCAAACGGCACACCGAGTTCATCTGCATAGCCCTTAGCAGCTGCCACACCAGAGTCTGGCACGGGAAGAACCAGATCTACTTTAGCCGGTGTTTCACGTGCCAGTCTTTTTCCCATCTCTAAACGCATTTCATAAACATTTTTACCATCTATGTCAGAGTCAGGACGTGCAAAATAGATGTACTCAAAGGCACAAGGATGGAAATCTACATTATCAAATACCATTTCAGAAATGGGCTCTTGTCCCTCTTCGAAAGTCAGCATTTCGCCCGGTTTCACATCACGAACAAATGTTGCACCGACAAGATCAAATGCACAGGTCTCAGATGCTACAATATAGCCGCCATCTTTAAATTTACCCAGACTTAAAGGACGTATACCAAAACGGTCACGAATGACAAACATCTTTTTACGGCTTTGAATAGCCAAACAGTAAGCCCCTTCAATTTTTGTCAACATATCTTTAATACGATCTACCAGCGCATCTTTTTCAGACTTGGCTATAAGGTGGATGATATTTTCTGTATCCATATCCGTCTGGAAAATAGCACCTTTGTCAATGAGTGCCTGTCTCACCTCTTGTTTGTTAATGAGGTTTCCATTGTGTACTACTGAAATCTCTCCCAGTTTATACTTTGCAAAGACAGGTTGAGAATCACCTGCAGAAGCAGATCCTGCGGTAGAGTAACGGTTATGCCCTACTGCACAGGAACCTTCTAATTTGTTAAGTGTCTCTTGCGAAAACACATCTGCAACCATACCTTTTTTCTTGTAAAGTGCAATATTATCACCATTGGATACAGAAATACCGGTGGCTTCCTGCCCGCGGTGCTGCATAGAAAAAAGCGAATAATACGCTACCGTTGACGCTTTTTCAGTTCCAAAAACACCTACAATTGCACACATATTATATTCCTAAACAGTCATTGATAGAGTATAAACCACTCTCTTGGTTGACCAACCATTTTGCTGCTCTTATAGCACCTTTTGAAAATGTCTCTCTCGAGGTGGCTGTATGGTTCAACTCAAGAAATTCGCCATCATTGTAAAAACCTACAGTATGACGTCCTACAATGTCACCACCACGCAGTGCCATGACTGCGATCTCATCTTTAGTTCTCGCACCTATCTGACCATCTCTGCCGCTTACACGTACAGCAGAAAGGTCAAGTCCCCTGCCTTTTGCAGCAAATTCACCTAAGGTCAGTGCTGTACCACTTGGTGCATCCACTTTATGCTTATGGTGCTGCTCAACAATTTCAATGTCAAAGTCTTCCAATGTTGCAGATACTTTTTCAACCAACTGTTTCAGCAAGGCAATACCTGCGGACATATTGGAGGCATACAGTACAGGCATCTTGGTTGACGCTTCTGTCATAAGATTGTTTTGATGTTCTGTAAATCCTGTGGTTGCAATAACCAATGGTGTAGGGTTTTCCAATGCAGCTTCACACAATGCCTGTGTTGCAACCGGTGCAGAAAAATCTATCACGATATCACAATTTTCAAGCAATACGTTCATACTGTTTGTGACCAAAACATCAGAGGGAAGATCTCGTTTAAGCTCATCAAATACATGCACTGCACTTAAGGGTAAGACATCATCATGCAACAAAGAATCTATAAGAAGATTCCCTACTCTACCTGTACTACCTACTATACCAACTCTTGCCATTATTGTTGCTCCTGAATATAAGAAATTACTTGTAACGCTGCGATAGATCCGTCTCCTGCAGCAGATACTACTTGTTTGGGTGCGTCTATACGTAGATCACCTGCGACAAAAAGACCCTCTACCGAAGTATGCATCTTTAAGTCTACGATCACCTGTCCCAAGTCACTCATCTCGCAGATAAAATTACCTGCTTCATCTTTAAGTACATCATTTTTCACATCTTGTCCCACAAAGACAAACAGTCCGGTATTGTCCATGTGTGTAATCTCATCTGTTTTAAGATTTTTGATCTCAACCCCGCTAAGCCCCATTGCATCCCCTACAGCCTCTTCGATCACCGAGTCTGTAATGAGATGAATGTTCTCTTTTCGCATCGCTCTGTCAATGGTTGGCGGTGCTGCTCTAAAGGTATCACGTCGATGCACCACATAGACATCTGAACAGATATTTGAAAGGAAAAAGGCTTCTTCCAGGGCAGTATCGCCTCCACCAAGCACTGTAACAGGTTTATCTTTATAGAAAAAACCATCGCAGGTAGCACAGGTACTCACACCTCTTCCATAAAATTCATCTTCACCTTTAAAGCCTGCACGCTTTGGTACAGCACCAGTACAGACAATGGCTGTTTTTGCTTCTACTGTTTCACCACCATCAAGGGTGATCGTAAAAAATGCTCCCGTTTTTTGCACGGATACTACTTTTTTCATTTCATGTTTCAGACCAAAATGAAAACACTGCTTTTGCCATGCATCCATAAAGTCTAAACCTGTTTTGCTGCTATCAAAAAAACCAGGGTAATTTTCTATCTCAGAACTTTTGGTAATTTGTCCGCCGGGTACGCCCATCTCGAACATACTGACATTTTTTAATCCACCGCGTGTAGTATAAAGTCCTGCAGTAAGACCCGCTGGTCCGCCACCGATAATTGCACAATCTAACATTTTATATCCTTACAAATGAAAATGTAAATAATTAATCAAATTATACAATGATAAACTTGGTTAAGTATTTATTTTTAGAGTATAGAGAAAGTTGGGTGTAAATGAAGTGTAGCAAAGAGGGATAGTCCCTCTTTGAGATGCAATACTTAAAGTAATGCGTTTATTTTGTCTGCAAATGCATCTTTAGAAGCTGCACCGATCATTTGATCAACCATTTCACCATCTTTGAAGAAAAGAATCGCCGGGATAGATCTAATACCGTATTTTACAGCAATTTCTTGCTGCTCATCCGTATTTACTTTACAGATCTTCGCTTTTCCATCAAAATCTTCTGCCAATTCTTCAATCACTGGCGCGATCATTCTACAAGGTCCACACCATGGAGCCCAAAAGTCTACCATTGCTACACCCTCAGCGATAGTCGCATCAAAGTTTTCCTGTGTTAAATCAATATATTTTGCCATATTTTGTCCTTTATGTGTTTAATGCAATTATTATAGCCTAGATTCCTTATAAAGACTATTGCTATAACTTATATTTTTTATAATACCATATGTATATGCAAGAAATGTGTACTATTGGGATAAAATAACTCTTATTTAGATTTTTTTCAAAATGATCTCAGGGAACTCTGCTGACCTTGTCCCTTGCTTTGCCTTGGTTTTTTCACCCTTAACGGTATATACAAACGATATTTTTGCTTTATCTGTATTGTTTTTATTGGCCCTATGCAAGAGTAAGGAGTGAAAAATGACCACATCACCCTTTGCCAGATCTGTAGAGACTTTTGTTTGTATGATCTTTTTATTTGCATCATGACTTTCTGAAAAATACTCTTTTGAATCAAACTGTTCAGGCTTAAAATGCATTTTATGGCTGCCGGGTATAAACTCCAACACACCATTTTCTGTAGTCTCATCATCCAGTGCAAGCCAAACACTTACCAGGTTGTCATCAGAATAAGACCAGTAACGTCTGTCCTGATGCCATCCTGTGGCAGAACTTATGTGTGGCATCTTAGTCATGATAGAATTATGATGTGCTGTAGTAAGTACTACATTGTCGTGCAGTATTTGTTCTAAGGCGGGACGTATGTCTTCATTTTCCATCCATTTTTTAAACAGTGGACTTCGGTCATATACCTGACGCAACCTACGTACAACAACCTCTTTCTCTTCTGCTTTAGAACTGTAATCAGTCACTTCCGTACGATACGCTTTGCTTCGGCTGTCGTATCCCATCTCTGTCTCTATAGGTTCTATATATGCCTCTAAATGCTCTTTTGCTACTTTTAAAATGGCATCACAGCTTTGTACATCTAAAAATGCTTTAAAAACAATAAATCCATCTTTGTCAAATTGCTGTAGCTGTGCATCGGAGAGTTTCAAATGTTAACCTTCTAAATATTTAGAAAATTATAGCGTAACATTCTCTATAAACTCTACTTCATCATATCGAATGATCAAAGCATCAATAGAAAATACCATATTTAATTTTTTACTTTTCATATAATACTGCGCAGAATTAATCACCTTGCGAAGTTTTGCAGGCGTTACATTATAGACAGGATCAAAATCAGCGCGTCCTGCCTTCACTTCTATAAAATGCAGTTCACTGTCACGCTTTGCAATAATGTCTATCTCCCCTAGTTTCCGAGC
Organism: Sulfurovum sp.; assembly: GCA_015661535.1. Classification (GTDB taxonomy): domain Bacteria; phylum Campylobacterota; class Campylobacteria; order Campylobacterales; family Sulfurovaceae; genus Sulfurovum. The sequence goes on from DQVY01000014.1 coordinate 11,422, forward strand.
AAAATAATTACGCTCCAAAATGATAAAACCTTCTTGTTCTAAAAATGCTGTAGCCAAGTTTTCGCTTTTGTCACCAAAAAGTTTGGGAAGCTCTCTCATGAC
>DQVY01000304.1 GCA_015661535.1 Sulfurovum sp.
CATCTGCTCCTACAGGTAATTGGTAAGCATTCCCCTCTACGCGTACCAGCGTTTTCTCTTTTTTAAGGACCAGCCAGCATACTTTTGCAGAGGGTAAAGCATAAAGTGAGTTTCGTGTCTCTTCCATACACACCCTTGAATATTCATCTTTTTGAATACTGATATTGCCATCGGAAGAGAGAATGTCAAGATAGAGTGTTTTACTGGCTTTGGTCACCTTTTTTGCTTTTTTTAAATACTCTAAGAGATGTGCATTGGAATTTTGGAGCAGATCGACAGAAGAGAAAAGTGCCACAAGGATAATCCCCATCAGGGCGATGGAAATAAGGACTTCAATGAGGGTAAATGCTTTACGTTCAGCCATTTACATTAGCCATCCATAAGCCCGACACGTATCGCCTCTTCATAACTTGTTTCCCCTGCGACCAACATTGCTTTTAATTTATCGGCAATGGTTATCATGCCGTTCTTTTTCATCGCTTCGCGTACTTGATGGTCATTAAACCCATCTTTCATCATCTCTTTTACTTTGGCATCAATGACAAAGAGTTCTCCTATGGCCTGTCGTCCTTTATAGCCTGTAAAGTCACAGGCGGTACAGCCGACCGATCTAAAGTAGTGCTGGTTTTCCGGCAGCGCACTCTCCTGCAATACAGCAGGGTCTAACCTCGTCTCTTCTTTACATTCCTTACATAGTTTACGGGTCAGTCTTTGTGCAAAAACCCCCAAAAGTGTGGAAGATATGAGAAAGTTCTCAATACCCATGTCCATCAGACGGCTCAAAGCAGAGGTTGAGTCATTTGTGTGCAGCGTAGAGAGAAGAAGGTGTCCGGTGAGGGCTGAACGCAGTGCAATTTCTGCTGTTTCCGAGTCACGTATTTCACCTACCATGATAATGTCAGGGTCTTGTCTTAAAATGGAACGCAAGCCTGCAGCAAAGGTCAGACCTACTTTTGCATTGACCTGTATTTGTGAAATGTTGTCTGCATTGTACTCTACCGGGTCTTCTACGGTAATAATATTCTTATCGGGCGTAGCGATGTGCTGCAGACAGGCATGCAGGGTGGTGGACTTACCTGAACCGGTAGGCCCTGTCACCAAGAGCATACCGTGGGCATGGTTGAGTAAGCTGTAGAGGTCTTTTGTGATGTCTTCTGCAAAGCCTAAAGACTTCAAGGTAGGGATGTGCTCTGTCTGAGAGAGTATCCTCATCACTATTCTTTCTCCATGGTAGGTTGGCAGCACAGAGACCCTGACATCAATATTTTTCCCGGAGATTGCTAACTGTGTACGGCCGTCCTGCGGTACGCGTTTTTCAGAGATATCAAGGTTTGAAATGACCTTGATACGATTAATGACCAGAGAAACAATACTTTTGTCAAGGTCCAGGTGCTTTTTAAGTGCACCGTCTATACGTAAACGTACCTCACCTTTTTTCTCTCCACTTTCAATATGAATATCGGAGGCACCTTTTTGCAGTGCCTGAAAAAAGAGTGAATTGACCAACTTGATAATAGGGGCAGACTCTTCACTCGAGAGCAGATCTTGCGAATTACGGATAAATTCTAAAAGATCAGACTCTACTTCTATGAGTTCATCAGAGGCTGTTGCCATATCTTCAAAATCTGAGCCTGTTTGTATTTCCAGAAATTTATTTTTGAGTCGTTCAAAACTTGCTTCATCCAACATGTTCACAGGATAGTTAAGGGAGAGTTTTGACAAATAATTAAGCGCTTCTGCTAAAGATCTTTTTTCAACAATGGCTGTTTTTACCCCATTGATCGTAGAAAAAAGAAGTGCGTGCTTAAGCGCCAGTTTATGGTTTATCTCATCTTCCCAAAGGGGTTCAAGATTGACATCTGTAAGCTGAGGGAAGTGCATCAGAATGCCCCGATCTCATTTGAAATATCTCGTTGTGTCCTTCGTATCCTACTGCTTGCAGAGGAAGTGCCTGAAACAGTGTTACTTGGTGTCTCATAGCTGTTTCCCGTCTTCTTGCTTAAGGCTTTTTCTACCAGTCTGTTGTATCTTGCTTGTACCTCTTCCAGTTCAGAGAGTAAACTTTTTAACTTCTCCAGGTCGCCACTTTTTCTTACAATATAAGGAGTGAGATAGATGACCACATTTTGTTCCCGTTCTATGTCTGAAGTGTGGGTAAAGAGCAGGTCACCCAAAATAGGTATCTCTGATAAATAAGGAACTCCTGTTTCTCCTTTTCCCCCTGTTCTTTTGATCAGCCCACCCAAAATAATGGTTTTCCCATTTCTTACAATAGCATTGGTACTGACCGTTCTTTTGGTGGTGGTTGGTCTGTCTGCAATTTGTTCGGAAGAGGGATCAAGGTCTTCGATCTGTACTTCTACTTCTAGTGTGACTTGACTGTTACTCGAGAGTCTTGGTTTTACTTTCAAAGTAAGCCCTATATCTTCTCTTGTATAATTATTTACCACATTTGACACACCCTGGGTAGACTGCTGTGCTGCGGTTAAGATGGACATGGTCTGCCCTACATAGATCTCTGCTTCTTTATTATTCGTACACAGTACAGAAGGCTCAGATAATAGATGGGCTGCACCATTTCTTTGTAAAAGGTCAAGTGTTGCCCCTAAAGCGAATACCTTGTCTGTCGCATCAAACTTAAAGGAAGGATTGGTGGTAGTAATGGCATTCCCATTATTATCTAGCTGAGTAGTGGTATTATTTGTATTTAAAAACCCTAAAAGTGCCGGCGACATTTGCAAGGCTGAGGCACCTAAATTTCCGGCTAAAGTATATAGTCCTGCAGAGGTTATCGCCCCACCGTTAAAGCCATATTTGAGCCCTACCTGTTCAGCGATATTACTGTCTACTTCAACAATTTTGGCTTTGACGTAGACTTGCACTTTAGGAATGTCTATTCTGCGTATGGTGTCTCGTATGTTTTTCATCTGCTCTGCTGTGGCAAGCAGTACCAGGGCATTTCTTTCTATGTCTGAGACCACCATTGCCTTACTGGGAGGGGTCCCGCCTTTTTTAGGCTTTTTGACTGCCACATTGTTCATTTGGGAGATGAGTTTACTCATGATCTTTTCCATCTCTTCTACATTGGAGTTCTTAAGCCTTATCACATACATCTGCTGTGTGGTACTCTCGCCCTTGATGTCTAGTTGTCTAATATATTTGATCATGCGGTTGGTATTTTCTTTTTTTCCTACCAATATAATAGAGTTGGTTGCTTCATCTTTTAAAATGTCTACCTTTTCGCTTTCAATGGTTTGAGGAAAAATCTTTTTTGCCATATTTTGTGCATTTTGGAAGACATCTCTCACAATTGAGTTTCGCAATTTGATCACCACTGATCTTTTTTCTCCCCGTTCTTCAACGGCATTGATCACTTTGGAGATTGCACGTAAGGTTCTTGGATTGGCGGTGACTGCCAAAACATTGTTCTCTTTAAAAGAGATGACTTTAGCACTTTTGTGTAGCAGGGGTTTAATCTTCGCACGTAAGACTGCAGCATTTGAGTTTTTAAGCGGGAACATCACTGTTTTCATAGTTTCTCCATCAATGCTGCTACTTACATCAAGTCCTTCTCCCGCGGCAATATTGCTTTTGACTACTTTATAGTAATCTCCTTGATCAATAATTGTAAAGCCTTTGCCTCCAAGAATTGAGTTTACCAAAGGGAGCAATGAACTTTTTTTAATAGGTGTTTGAGAAACAAAGTTTATTTTTCCTTTGAGATCGCCTTCTATCAAAATATTTTTTTGTGTTATCTTGGAAACCATTTCTATAAAATCTTTCACCAAAAGGTCACGAAAATTCACATCTACTGTCTCTTCTTCTGCTTGTAGACCTACAGATAAGACAAGCAATATACCCAATACTATTTTAGTTAACTTCATATTCTAACTCCATTTCTTCTTTACCTCGTTGAATACCTAATGTAAGGTTTTCTATATTTTCTATATTTTTGTACACAGAAAATGCTGCATTGTAACTGTCTATTTTTTGCCCATTAATGGACTTTATTGTATCGCCTCTTTTAATCCCGAGTTTTGCAAAAGGGGACCCTCTTTTTATAAAGGATATACGAAAACCTTCCAGCTTTTTCCCGTTTTTTATCTCTTTGATTCCAATATTTTTGTAAATATCGTCCATGTTTTTTGCATAATGGGAAATAAGCGATTTGTCGATGATCTTATGGTCTCCGGCATCTGTTACCTCCCCTTCCACTTTGTTTTCTACTTTTTTTACAGGGTTATTCTGTCGTGAAGTGCTGCTATGCAGGCTGTTGCTGCTTTTTGCACCTATAAGGAGAGGGACCTCATATATTTTGTTGTTTTTACTAAAGGTAGCATGATGATGCCCTGCACCCTCCAACATAAACCCGTTGATGACATCTCCTCTGCCCAATACCTTTGTTTGACGTTTATATTCCACTGTCACCACTGTCGCATCAGAAGCATGGTAAATGGCCAGAAGTGTAATGTCTTTAATGCTCCCAGCAGTTTTTCGTGCAGGGGTAAGGGTTGGCGCAGAGGCTTTGTTTGGAGTTAATTTTACCCGGTAATAGAGTGCTTTTGCGCCCTTGTCCTGCGTATATGTAACACCCTTGGCAGGCAAAGCCCATACTTCAATGATAAACCAGAAGATTTTGACCGCAATCAATACAAACAGGAGTATCCAAAGATATTTGACAAATGCCGGCTTAAAAAGATGTTTCATAGATCCATCCTTTC
>DQVY01000108.1 GCA_015661535.1 Sulfurovum sp.
TAAGCCCCGGTGCTGCCATTGAAATTGTCGTGATCGAAGATGAAGAAGATATTTTAGAACTGGTTGAGTACCATTTAAGTAAAGAAGGATATACCGTTACAGGCTTTCTTTCGACGGAAAATGTGGAACAGTTTTTGGAAGAAGAGACACCTTCTTTGTTGATTGTTGATAGAAATTTACCTGGTATGGAAGGCAGTGAATTTGTTGCCTATTTACGGGAACTCGGTTACGATATTCCCGTTATTTTCCTTACAGCCAAAGATCAGGAGTCTGAACTTGAAGAGGGCTATGACAGAGGAGGGGATGACTATATCTCTAAACCTTTTAGCCCTAAAGTGTTGACACTCAGGGTCAAAGCATTGTTGAGGCGTGCGGGTGTTTTGGTAAAACAAGAACGCATTAAACACAAAGCCTTGACCATTGATGTGCTCAAAAAAGACCTATATGTTGAGGGAGAAGTAGTCTCTCTTACGACCCTTGAGTTCAACCTTTTACACACTTTCATTAAACATATTGACAAGCCGCTCACAAGAGATTTTCTTCGTGATGAGGTATGGCCTTCGCATGGAGAAGGGGTGAATGACAATGCGATCAATGTAGCGATCAACAGACTGAAAAATAAAATTGACCCACAAAATATACAAAACTACTTTCATCCTGTTTGGGGTGTCGGATATAAATTTTCATAAAAATATGTCAATATGACATATTTTTACTCACTTTGACAGAAGAGATGTTACACTTCACTTATGAATAAATTAGAAACTTTAGAACACTATTTTGGACACAGCGCATTTAGACCTCTACAAGAAGAAGTGGTTGATGCTATTTTAGACAAACAAGATGTTTTGATGATCCTTCCTACAGGGGGAGGGAAATCACTCTGTTACCAACTCCCTACCTTGCTTATGGAAGGCATTACTGTGGTGGTCTCTCCTCTGCTTGCACTGATGCATGATCAGGTGGTAGCGTTACAGGAAAACGATATCCCAGCAGCCATGCTTTCGTCCATGCAGAGCCTTGAAGAGGGTCAAGCTATAGAACAAAAACTGCGTAGAGGTGAGATAAAGCTGCTTTATGTCGCACCTGAACGTCTCACCAATGCCTATTTTTTAAACCTCTTGCATCAGCTTCCCATCAATTTTTTTGTCATCGATGAAGCACACTGTGTCTCTGAGTGGGGGCATGAATTCAGAGAGAACTATAGACGTTTGAGCTTGCTGAAAGAGCAGTTCTCCACAACACCTATTGCGGCATTTACCGCTACCGCCACCCATGCAGTCGAGAGTGACATTGCTTCCAATTTGGGACTGCAAAACCCGAAACGTGTCAGAGGCTCTCTCTTTCGTGAGAATTTGACCATTCATGCAAGACACCGTATTAAAGACGGGCGTGCACAATTGATGGAGTTTTTGAAACTCCACAAAGGGGAATCGGGGATTATCTATACCCTTTCTCGTAAATCTACAGAGGCAGTAGCACACTTTTTGCAGACCAAAGGCATTGAAGCCAAGGCTTACCATGCAGGACTTCCAACAGAAGAGAAAAATGCTACCTATGCAGATTTTGTTGCAGACAGGGTACAGGTTGTGGTCGCTACTATTGCCTTTGGTATGGGCATAGACAAATCGAACATTCGCTTTGTGGTACACATGACCATGCCAAAAACCTTAGAGAACTTTTATCAGGAAATAGGACGGGCAGGAAGAGATGGGGTGGAGTCAGAAACGCTGCTCCTGTTTTCGGCACAAGACATTGTGCAGCAAAAGAGCTTTATAGAAGACCTCCCGGAAACACCCTATAAAGCACATGCCTTTAACAAGCTTGATGCCATGGTACGCTTTGCCAATTCAGAGAATTGCAGACACCAGAGTGTTGCAGCCTATTTTGATGACCGTATAGAGGCGTGTGGAAACAAATGTGACAACTGTACCGCACCGGAAAGCGAAAAGGTGGACATTACCACCGCAGCAAGAATGTTACTCTCTACCATCTTACGCACAGAACAAAATTTTGGGCTGCATTACGTCATAGATGTACTAAAAGGCAGCAAAGAACAGCGAGTACTGCAAAACGGACACGATGCTTTGTCTGTGTATGGCATAGGAGAGGAGTACTCTAAGTCACAATGGTTGACCATAGGGGACAAACTCTTAGAGTTAAATGCAGTAAGTATTGGTGAGTTTAAAGTATACAAACTAACAGAGTTTGGTGCGGAAGTCATTAAAGGTGCACATACTATAGCATTGAAAAAAGAGCGTTTGACGGTGCAAAAAGCAGCACCGAAAAAGAAAGTGAGTTATTTCGATGACTATGATGTTGAAGTCTATGACAAATTAAGAGAACTTCGTACGGAGATCGCTTCTAAAAAAGGCATTCCTCCTTACATTGTCTTTTCAGACAAAACACTCAAAGACTTGAGTAACAAACAGCCGCAGGACAAAGAAGAAATGTTAGCCGTTCATGGGATTGGGGAAGTGAAGTTTGAGAGGTATGGAGAGGTGTTTTTGGAGTTGTTAAATGCATAATAAACCCCTGTGTGGCATAGACGAGGCTGGGCGTGGTCCTCTGGCTGGTTCTTTGGTGATAGCCGGGGTTGTTTTGAAAAACCCTGTAGAGGGATTGATGGACTCTAAGAAATTGACAGAAAAAAAACGTGAGGCTCTGTATCCACTAGTGTTGGAAAATGCAGACTGTCACATTGTCTCTTTTTCTGCGCAAGAGGTAGACACACTGGGTATCTCTACCTGTTTACAACAAGGTTTACAGCGTATACAAGAACATTTACAAGATGTTGACTACCTGTTTGACGGAAACAGCAGTTTTGGTGTAGAAAACATCACAACAATGGTCAAAGCAGATGCAAAGATAGCAGAAGTTTCCGCGGCAAGTATCTTGGCTAAAGTGACACATGACAGAGAGATCATTGAAATGGCTAAAAAATACCCAGAGTATGGATTTGAAAAACATAAGGGGTATGGGACCAAAGCACATATGGAGGCTTTACTGAAGTATGGAAGATGCCCGGTACACAGAAAAACATTCCGTGTAAAAGGGCTAGATTAGATTTATTTCATGAAGCTTTTTTATGACGATCCTCACATCACTGGCGAGCCATTGACCGTGAATTTTCCATCTTTTAATTCAAATTTATATACTTTTTTGCCATTCACATCTTTGGGGTGAAAAAGCATCATAGCCATGACAGCTTGCGGCTGCTGTGCAATGACAGCAAAGAGTGCTTCAGAAAGAGAAAGATTGATGTTTGCCGTGAATGCATTGAGGGCAAGCATAGGATTTTGCTGGAGAGAGGCAATGTTGAGTGATTTGTCTATCTCTACGAAGAGGTCTAACTGAAAACCTTCCATCTTGTTTCCTATGGCTTCAATGTTTGCAATGGAAAATTCCGGGATCTCTAACTGCATTCCCTTTGAAACAAGTGCCTGTAGTGCAGTATTGACCTCTTGTTCATTGTCTGGGTCTACTTTGCCCAGCGCCTCAAGTGCATTGACATCAAGTTTGTCTGCTTTCATGTCAAAATGAAGGGTATCTAAGACTATTTTCTCATTTTTCTGAGAGATCTCTATACGTTTGGTCTTTGTTTTTAAATGGCTGTATAAAAGTGTATTCTTCACTCCCGAATCTGCCAGCGCTTCAAAATCTTGAATGTTTAGGAGTATGGCATCTTTTTGCTGCATCTTGATACGCTCTATACTGTACTCTGTTGTATAGTCATATGCAGAGTCTCCAGTAACGGTATAGGTGCTATTTAATCCATCAAGAGAGAGGTCCAGTGTATCTGGTACAGTCATACTGAGTGACTTAAGTGTTTGTTTCATGCTAGAAATAGCGTCTTCTTTAATATCACCCGTAAATGTAAGTTTGCTCAGTTTTATCTGCATAGTGATATTATCATCTGTGATTGTTTCATCAATGTCTTTCATGTAGCCTTTAAACCCTGTGCCAAGTTTGTTGATGTCACAATGGACTAAAAATGTCTTTTTCTTTAACATTTTTTCCAGTTGTTGAAGCATGCGCTTATCTTCAGGTGTTGTTGCCGCACTTGTGAGACTCTCAGGAAGCGCAAGTGGATAGAGATCAAAAGAGACGCCGCTGTAGGTATCTGAAAGATAGTTTATATCAACACCAACTTCTAATCCTTGAAGTATTTTTGCATCTTCCGGGCTCATTTTTGAACCTTTTTTTGTTAAATAGGCTGCAATTTTATCAGGCTCATCAAAGGAAATGACAAAATGTTCTTTTTTCTCACTGACTTCTCTGCCTTTGAGAGAAAAACCCTGGGTTTGAAGGGAAGCCAGTTCTGAATCAACTTCTACTTTAATCTGACTTACCAGTTGTGTTGACCCGGAGGTCATATAGTAAATGGCGGCTATAACGATCACAGTAAATACTGCTAAACTTAATTTTTTCATTGGATCATCCTTTATATATACGTGTTAAATGTGACATCTTTTTTCCCATATTGAGCAGGGTCATATCTGCCAGGGTGAGTGCCATCATAGCTTCACACACCACAGCACCTCGAATGGCAACACAAGGGTCATGCCGTCCTTTGAGGTTACATTTGACCTCTTCGTTGTGGGTGGTAATGGTGTCTTGTTCTTGAAAGATGGAAGGGGTAGGTTTAAAATGGGTTTTGACGATGATGGTATCACCGTTTGAGATGCCCCCAAGCATCCCTCCCGAGTGGTTGGAAGTGAAACCTTCTAAAGTAATTTCATCATTGTTCTGGCTCCCTTTGAGGTGGGTAGAAGCCACACCATCGCCTATTTCTACCGCTTTGGCTGCATTAATGCCCATCATCGCTTCAGCAAGTATGGCATCGAGTTTGTAGTAGAGCGGTTCTCCCAAGCCAATGGGAACGCCTGTGGCAGTAGTGAGTACCACACCGCCTACGGAATCATGATTGTCTTTTGCTTTTAGAATGGCTGCTTCCTGTGCTGCTTCTACTTTAGGGTCCAAGGCGTACAGTTTAGAACTTTTAGCATGTTCAAAGTCTTGCTGCTCTCCTTTAATCCCATCTACTTCACAGAGACCACTTTGAATGCTCACGCCCAACTCTTTTAAAATAAGTTTGGCTATGGCACCGCCAGCCACCCTCGCAGCAGTTTCTCTTGCTGAAGAGCGTCCGCCACCGCGGTAATCTCTTAACCCATATTTGTGAAAGTAGGTAAAGTCTGCATGCCCTGGACGAAAAAGGTCTTTTACATTTTCATAGTCTTTTGACTTTTGGTTGGTATTGAAGATGACCATGGCTATAGGGGTTCCTGTACTCAGGCCTTCAAAAGTACCGGAAAGTATTTCAAATTTATCATCTTCTTTACGTCCGGTTTCCAGTTTTGATTTTCCGGGTTTTCGTCTGTCAAGTTCTGACTGTATAAAGGCTTCATCAATGACAAGCCCTGCAGGAACGCCGTCAAGTATGCATCCCAGTGCTTTGCCATGTGATTCACCAAAGGTGGTCAGGGTAAGTTTTTTACCAAAGGTATTCATTTTTTTAATTCCTTTAATGCAAGTTGTGCTGCTTTTTGCTGGGCCTCTTTTTTGCTTTTTCCTTTGGCCTTGGAGATCATTTTGTCATTCAGTATGATGGCAATCTCAAACTCTTTTTTATGGTCTGGACCAGAGGAGCCTAACATTTCATACAGAGGTGTAACCCCATGTGTGGCCTGGGTCAGTTCCTGTAAAGCCGTTTTATAATCTTTGGAAAGAGAATCAAGGTCTATTTTGGGGTGGCACTCTTCAAGTAGTTTGACAGAAATATTTTTTGCTACTTCCAGTCCTGCTTCAAGATAGATAGCCCCAATGATCGCTTCAAAAGCATTTGAAAGCAGGGAAGGTTTGTCTCTGCCATTGTTGTTCTCTTCTGCCAGTGAAAGATAGATATACGACCCCAGGTTTATCTTCCTTGCCAAAAGTGTAAATCCGCTTTCATTTACAAGAGAAGCACGTATTTTTGAGAGTGTGCCTTCTGCTGATTTTGGAAACTTAGTATAGAGGTATTCCCCTACTATCAGGTCAAGGACAGCATCTCCTAAAAACTCAAGCCGCTCATTATTGTAAGGCTTTTTGTCACTTTTATGTGTCAAAGCCTCAATAATCAATTGCTTGTTTTTAAAGCTATAGTCCAGTCTTTTTTCTAATTGACTGTAATCGTTCATGTCATCTCCTAAGTGTTAATTTAATCTTTTCTGCTTCATCACGTGCCAGTTCATCGCAACGTTCATTTTCAGGATGTCCGTCGTGGCCCCTTACCCATGTCCCCCGTACATTGTGTGGTTTGGCAGCTTCCAAGTAGGCCTCCCACAGGTCTACATTTTTTACTTTTTTAAAGTTTTTACGTACCCAGCCTTCCAACCACTCATTGATGGCTTTCACCACATACGAACTGTCTGAGATCACTTCAACATCACAAGGTTCTTTGAGCAGTTTAAGCCCCTCAATGACGCCTTGAAGCTCCATACGGTTGTTGGTAGTATGTGCTTCAGCTCCTGAGTACTCTTTTCGTTTCCCTTTAAACTCCAAGATCCCGCCATAACCGCCGGGACCTGGGTTTCCCAGGCTGGAACCATCAGAGTAAAGAGTAATCTGTTTGCGGGCTTGATTTTGCAATTTTTTCCTCAACTTTAACCGAATTCATTGCCATGCAGTGCGGGCAACGTTTAAATGAAACAGGAAAACTTTGTTTACATTTTTGACACAAATACGAGAAAATAAGATCTCCCTCGTCAAAGCCGTTTGCCCTTGCTGTTGCCAGCATATCCAGGCTGAAAATACCACTGTTAGTCGTAGAATTTTGTAAATACCCTTTGGCAAAGTACAGTGTTTCAAGCTGTTCATTTTCATGGATTATATCTAAATCGAGTTGTGAATTTGGTAAGAACCATAAGATGTCAATAAGCTCTTTCATACGCTCAGGGTCAATGGTCTCCCAGGCACTTTTGGTGTCTAGCTGTAAAAGAGCAGTTACGATTTGCCTGTAGAGTTTTGGTTCTTTTTGAAGCATCTCTTTGAGCTGAAGTACTTTCTCTTCTGTAGAAATCGAAGTGTTGTGAAGCAAAAGAGAGAAGTCAAGAAAATTTTCAAGCGAATCGGTCTCTTCTCCAAGCAGTTTAAGGGGCTCAAGTACCTCTTTGGCCTTGTCATACTTTTGCATGGTCTCATACACGACACCTAAACCATAGAGTACATTGATGTTACGAGGCTTTTTGCGTAATATCTCGGTATAGATCGATTTTGAACGTTCTAAAAACCCTGCATGCAGATAGGTTTTTCCCAAACGTTCCATAAGCTCAAGCTGCCCCATGTCTTGTTCGACATGTTTAATAAGATAGAGGTATATATTGATTGACTTGTGGTATTCTCCCGAGTTTTCAAAAGCTTTAGCCAAGAGGGTGAGGGGTTTGAGCATGTTGGGCTCATAAGGCATGTCTGCTGTGTTTAAGGCACATTCCGAAGAGTCAAATTTTTCTAAAAAATTAAGCAGTTTTCCTTCTTCTTTTTGTTGTTTATACATACCCCAGCCATACGTTACCAATGCAATAATGAGACCAATAACAACGATAAGTAAGATACTAAAGAGAGGGTCATCGTAAGCGGGTAAGATAGATTCCAAAACAGTCCTTATGGATTTTATGATTTTATAGGTAGATTATATCTAATTAGATATAATTCTTTTATGATAGACAACACCTGTATAAAACATCTCCTTAAATCGAAGCAAAGCTTAGCTTTAATTCCTCTCACTAAAGTTTTGCCTCTGGCAAGATATGAAAGCATTGAAAGAAGTAGTATAAAATGATAGACAATGCTTCCATAGAATCTTTAAAAAACAGTATCGATATAGTAGATGTCATAGGTAGCTTTATAGAGTTACGTAAAGCTGGGGCAAACTACAAAGCCAACTGTCCTTTCCATGGAGAAAAAACCCCTTCTTTTGTGGTGAGCCCCTCTAAGCAGATCTACCACTGTTTTGGCTGTGGTGTAGGTGGCGACAGTATTAAATTTGTGATGGAGTTGGAGAAACTTTCTTACCCCGAAGCCATAGAAAAACTTGCCTCTATGCATAACTTTTCATTGACCTATACCAAAGGAAGTTCTGA
>DQVY01000197.1 GCA_015661535.1 Sulfurovum sp.
TCTTCTGTAGGTGTTGTTTCGTTTTCCAGGGTATCTTGTTTTGCTGTTTTTTGTTCTGTAGTTTTTTGTTTGATAGGTTCTTGCATGTGTTATTCCGTTTCATTTTTAATGCTGTGATGCACTCACAGTTCTTAACCGTATTATAGCTAAATATATTTGGATATAATCAAAAGATAAATATTATATAAAAAACAGGATCACAAATGCTTCCAAACGTACTGACCAAAACATCCACCACTAAAGGTGGTAAAAAAGTTGTCCATTTAGCCTGGTGGGTTACCCTTCTTCTCTCTATGGCACTCTCCATTGGCACATGGAATCCAACAGGATACCACTTCATACACTACATCTCCAATGCAGATGATATATTTTCAGGGTTTAAACCTTTTGGGATTCTTTTGATGCTTGCACTCTGGTTACTTGCCATTAAATCGATCTTTCAGAGTTTGAAACTTTATGGTGCCATTATCACTGTGATCATCATCGCTGCCTTTATCTGGGGATTACAGCAATACAACATCATTAATGTCACAGAACTTTCACAAGCTGGGTGGGCTGCTACCATTGCCATAGGTTTACTTATCTGGTTTGGTCTCAATGCTTCTATCATCTGGAAAAAACTTACAGGTGTCTACACCACAGACATGACCGAGGAGAGTTAATATCAAACGACGATATAAAGCACTCATTGCTATTGTCGTCCCGACCATACTCGTCGCTATCCTCAAATTCACTGACGAATCTTCCTATAGGAATCTTACAGCCTATATGTTTGCTGTAGCCCTGGTATTTAAAACCAGCATACTCTCTCTGTGGCTGGCAGCTAAACTGCATTTTATTTCATTTATTGCAAGTCTGACCGTTTTTCAGGGTTCCGTTCTTCTCATTAAACGTTGGTTGCTTGACTCTGTATTTGCTACCTGGGTACAAACACATATCATTGAAAATGTCAGTGATGCCTTCAAAGAGGCAAAAGATTTTTACCTAAGACAAGACTTGAAAAGCAAGTTTAAAAATATTTTTATCTTTATTTTTGGTATTACGATCTCAGGATGGATCCTCTATCTTGTGGGACTGCTCGATAACATCGTGTTGTTTGCAGAGCTCAGACTTTTCATTATTGGGCTTTTCTCTGCTATTGTGACATTTGCTGCCAAAATAGCCTCATGGACACTCTCAGTACTTGCCGTTTCTTGGCTTGGTCCCCTGCTTGAAGTCTTTGCTTTCAGTTATATCTTAACACGCTTGGATGACTGGCTTGGACCTAACAATATTCTCTCGCGATTTTTTCACTATATCGGAGATAAACTCAACCTATTGTTATATTCTCTGGGCATCCTCAAAGACAAACATTTGGACCCTCTCATTTTAAACCCTGTCATCAATAAATCAAAACAGATGGGAGAACAACTCTCCTGTAACATACGCCAGCAAAAAATACGAGAAGAGTACCGTTTATCGGAAAATTTTGAGAATATCATTATGAAAGGGCATATCGCGGCTTACAGGTCATTTAAAGATTTTAAAAAGATCAAAGACAAAAAAACACTCTATGCCCGCATCAACCAAAAAATAGGCAATAACCTTGACATTGTTGCCTATGTATCACGGTCTGCTTCGGGAGAACTGAACAAAGAAGCAGCCCCAAGCAATTTTTACCATGATGTATTTTTATTGGAGAGTTACGCGAGCCACCGAGAACACGGGGTAAAGGTGTATGATGAAGAGTTAGATGAAAAACACATCAACCACCATGATTTCTGGGTACTCAA
>DQVY01000192.1 GCA_015661535.1 Sulfurovum sp.
CATAGCCCATATCTTTTGCAAAAGTCTCATGAGTCACGGACTTCTTCGCTTTAGAGAGTTTTTTGTTGTCTTCTTCATACTGGAGTTTAAACTTCTCTAACATCTCTTCTACGGCATCTGCCAGTTGTTCATCTACATCATCTTCGTCTTTGAAGTCCGGGGCTAAGAGTTTAGTATCAACGTAGGTGACACCAAATACCCTTTGCGAGGCACCCTCACGAAGCACATACTCACCCAACTCCAAGTCTACTTTTACTCCCACAGTATCACCCATAGAGACATCCGTAATAACAAAGACAAGCACACGTGAAGGATGCCCTTTTGTGTTAACCCCTATCTCTTTTGACATACTTTGCATCAAGCTCTTAATGTCTTCACTGTATTTGGCTGTTTTTGGTGACATATTTGCCACAATGGCATCATAAGAGTCTACCCCCGAGAGTACATAAAAACTCTGTGCATATACAGTACAACTCAATACTACTAACCATAATAATTTTTTCATGCTTTAATCCTTAGCTACTTTATTTGCTCTATATGCCGTATATTTCCGCTTAGGGTTATCTTCACCTCTAGCATCATAATCCCCAAGTTTTTTCGCCTGTTCTTCATACGGCATTCCAAAGAAAAAGAATATGAAATCCCAAACTGCAATGAAAAATCGACGGATAAGGCTCCAAACAGCCATAATAATCTTCATCACACTTCTATTGTCCCAAACCAAAGACATTAGAAAGTGTATTTATATAATTAAAATACCCAGTGATCGCCACGGCTTCTATGATCTGTACATCACTCCAACCCATCTCTTTGAGCGCGTCAATCTCTTCTTTTAATATCTTATAATTGTCTTTTTGCGCTGCTTTAATACAAAAATGCAACAGTGCTTTTTCTTTTTCATCTGTGTCTATAGCTTCAATACCCTGCAAAATTTCCTCTATACGCTTATCAGTCAAACCTAACATCTTGGCTATGCTTTTATGCACATCAACACACATCTTACATCCATTCTCCTGCGATACAAGAAGTGCTATGGCTTCTTTAATGTCATAAGAGAGTGTTGTCTCATCAAGCAGATATTTTTGGATCATCACATCGGTTGCAAAGTAGATCTTTTCATCTATGGCGAGCAGTTTAAATATCTCTCCCAACTCTCCTGTTTTTTCCAAAATAGGTCTTGCTTTGTCTTGTATGGCAGGTGCCATCTCTTCAAACTCTGGTAATTTTATATGTGCCATGATTTTTCCTTTCATTCGTAAAATAGCGCTATGCTACATCTAAACACGTTTAGAGGTTCCCTTTAGTATATAGTACCCTAAATCTACTATTAGAGATTTTAGATGCTTCTGTGTGTATCTCATAACTCAGTTCTGTTAAGCCTTTAGCTTTAAAGAGGTCTAGCTCATGTTTCTCAAGAGGCCAAGGTGGTCCTTGAAATGCTTCTTCTCTTTTATGCGCTACAAGTAGCAACGTCCCATCATCGGTTAAAGTCTCAGAGATCGCTGTTATCATTTTCTCTCTAAATTCAACGGGTAAAGACTGTATGGTAAATGCTTCAAAAACAAAACTAAACTGCTCCTCGTACTCAAAGATATCTTGTTTTATAAATCGAATACTACTCTCAGGGAAACGCTCTTTAGCCAAGTTCAAAGCACTTTGTGACACATCAATGGCTGTGACATCATAGCCTGCCAATTCCAATGCTTTTGCATCATCCCCTAGCCCACACCCTATGACCAGTGCACTGCCTTTATGTACTTTCTCTTCATCCAAATAGGTTTGGAGTAAGGGGTTCACTGCCAGTCTTGCCCAAGGGATATTCTCATGGGTATTTTTATTTTTTTGATACAATTCATCAAACCATGCTGATGCTTTGTTATGCGCTTTCATTTTTTTCCTTTTGTAGCATGCGTTCTAAATGGTTCCATGGATTGATTGGTATAGGCTATCATCTCTTTGACGGCTTTTTCGTTTAAACATTCTCCTAAAGTATACTTATAGGACACATAAAACTGCCATGCCATCAAAATGGAATCTACTAAATGTTCTAATGCCTGTGCATTGGGAACTTTCAGTTCACCATGGTCTATCAGGTTTTGCATTATTTTTTTAATACGACTTCTATGTGCAACATTATCTGCGACACACATAGTTTTAAGCTTCTCATCACGTGCGAACAGAAAAAGAAGTTCTCTAAAGAAAAATCTATACTGCCACTGTATTTGTATGAGCAGGGCTTGATGTGCATTTAAGGTTTTAATGTCTTTTGGCAATGCTTCAACCTCTAATCTCGATTCCTCTCTTAGTTGCGTATAAAGTACCCTTATTATCTCTTCACGATTACTATAGTGATAATGCAAATTTCCGGGGCTTATCCCCATTGCTTTTGCTATATGATTCGTAGTGACTGCTTGCGTATTACTTTCATTAAAAAGTTTACGTGCAGTCTCTAAAATATCTTCTTTTCTTGACATAATGACTCCTGATTTGGGAATTATAGTGTAAATACTCTAATATGTCAATAATTAGAGTATTTACACTTGACAAAGATCATTATTTATGGCTATACTTTAGAGTATTTACACTAAGACAGTGCAAGAAAGGACATATAATGCAAGTATTACATAAAGACAGCCTGCCTTTAGGCGGATTCGCAGGACTAAAAGAACATCGTCTGGTTGTAGACAAACGCGTCGGTGGCGGCACTGATACTTGGGATGGCTTAGGTAATTTTGTCTATTTAGCAGATGCCTACTTTGACCCTTATGGTGAAACCAGAATGCATCCACATAAAGAGTTAGATGTTATTTCTGTCATGATGGAAGGAAGCATTAAGCATAAAGGTTCACTAGAACATGGTTCATCCATCTCTGCGGGACAAGTACAGGTACAACGTGCAGGAGGAGAAGGTTTTAAACATAATGAGATTAATCCAAATTCTAGTAAAAACCGTATGATCCAACTTTGGGTACTCCCTGAAAATAAAGGTGAAAAAGCAGGCTATAAACTCTATGATATAGAAGACGATACGCTTAAGAAGATCTATGGGGGAAGCAAAGAACAAAGTACTACTTTTGACAGCCATACTGTACTTGAAGTTGGAAGATTTTGTAAAGAGCATAGCATCACAAAAGAAGGAGACTTTTTAGTCTACATGACAGAAGGTAGTGCAGAACTAAACAATGTCAAAGTAAATGACGGAGAC
>DQVY01000268.1 GCA_015661535.1 Sulfurovum sp.
CCGTTGACTTCAAGAATAATATCACCACGTAATAGTTTTCCATAGGCAGGGGCATCAATACGCACGAGATATATAGTAAAACTGCTACGCTCATAGCCAAATCCAAATCCAACAGTTTTTTGGTTGGCAAAGTCTTCATACTCTGCTTCTGTAATGGTAAAACTCCAAAGGTCGGGAGGGTTGACTCTTAGTGTATCGACCATTACTTCTGGACTTGTGAATGTTGCATAGTTTACATTGGAAGCTACCTGGTCATACCAGAGGTATTCTGTTAAAAACAAGTTGTATACAAATTGTTTTTCGGCTAGAGAAAAAGCGCCATCATCGGAGGAAGATCCGCCACCTCCACCACAAGCATTTAAAAATAGAATAAGTATGGATAAGATGTACACTACGGAACGTTTCATGATCTCTCCTCGTTTAATGTTAAACGTTTAGATTCAATTCCCATTTGGAAATCAAGATTTATTTTTAAGATGAGTAACTCATAATAATAGTTTAGCAGTTTTTGCTTTGTATAGAGGGTATTCATTTCCCGTTGATTGAGAAAAATGAGTGTACTTACCCCTTCCTCAAATTTTTTATGTTCTGCTTTTTCTACTTTTTTGGCAAGAGAAATTTCTTGTTTAGAAAGAGAAATAGTCTCTTTTATCATACGCATTTTTTGCAAGATGTTGTTTATCTGGGTTGTTATTTCACGTATTAATGTAGCTTTTCTACTCTCTAAAAGCAGTGCATTCTTTTGTAAAGCCTCATCACGACCTTGATACCTGCGTCTTTCAATAGGCATAGAGAGATCAAAGGTGACTTTATATCCTTCATTGTATTGAAAGTCATGGCTGCCATAGAGACCAACATTAAATTTTGGATACTTCTCTAAAGTATTGAATTCCTTGTTTAAACTGTTCTTTTTCTCTTGATAATTGATCTGTTTCAGTTCAGAACGGTTGTCCAGTGCTTTTTTTAAGGCTATCTCCTGTGAAAGTACATAGGGTAGATTATGCGAAAGGGAAGGGAGCTTAAATTTTTTATTGAAGATGCTTTTGGGAATACCGAGGTATTGAAGAAAAGTATTTTTGGCATTTTCATAGGCATTCTTGGCATACAACAATCTTTGTTTTCGTTGTATCTCCAAGGATTCCATTTCAGCCAAGGCAATAGGAGGAAGTTTCCCAATTTCAATATGACGGGAGATAAAACGTTTATTCTTTTTTGCTTTTTCAAACAGTTCTTCTTCTGTTCCGTAGATCTCTTTGTAGAGTAATATCTGATAATAGGCTTGGAAAATATTTAAATAAAGTGTATTAATGTTGACACGGCTTGTCTCTTTGTCATATTTTGTATTGAGTTTGGAAAGACCTATATCTACCATATTCTTACTCATATTATTGAGCAGAGAAAATACAGGTATTTTAACGCCTGCGAGCATTTCTCCATTTTTACCAGTCACAATATTATTGTATTCTTGGACACCTTGGGCATTACGGTAGGCTAAAGAGAGTTCCATGCCGTTAAGGAGTGGTTTTGTAATGTCTGCATACTGATAGGTTCCGCTTGTGGTGGGATATTTTTTATCATCATAACGTGTATTTATCTGTGTATCCAGCGCACCTCGGGCAAATTTTTCTTCAGCTTCTCTGATGTAGATCTCTCCTATCATTTTATAAAAATAGGGATTCTCTTTTGTCATGTACTGTAAGATATGTTCTTTATAAAATGTTTTTTTTGCAGCTAGCGGTGAAAGTATGATAGCAAAGATAAGAAAGTGTTTTATCATTGGCTTGACTCCACCATAGCAGAAGGTAATGCCATCATACGTCTCCATATCTCATACCAGAGCGGTACAATGCCCAAGGTGACCCAAACGCTGGCTTGTGTACCTACTTTAAGCATGCCCCGTGCTGGCCAGGGATCATCATTGGCATCTTCGGTAATGATGGCATAGTAGGCACCTTTTTCATGTGAAACCCTTTCAATAGAGTTGATGATGCCTCCATAGGTCCCATGTGCTATTTTAGGCCATCCCGATATCTGCAATGCAGGCCAACCGTAAAAGATGATCCGTACCTTCAGGCCTTTTTTTATCAGGGGCATATTAAAATCTGAGAGTTTTACACGTATGGCTCTTTTAGTCACAGCAGGAGAGAAGAAAAGTATATCTTCCCCTCTCTTGATGAGCCTGTTTTGGTTGTTTTGGTACACACGTAAAATGTAACCGTCACTTCTACTCACTACATCACTGCTAAGGTAACGAGAGAGGGCAATAGAGTCTCTTTTAATATTTTGTTTTAAGCTGTTTGCCATATTTTGACTGCTTACTATGTTGTTTTTGAGTTGGTTTATTTTAATATTGGTTTCTTCTATAAAACGTGTTTTTTCCTCACGCGTTATATGTAGATCTTGATGCATATTCTCTATTTTGGTGACGATCTGCTGGAGTTGTGCTGTGGTGTGTAAAAAGGTACTTTCTGTCAACTCAAGGTCACGTTTTGACTCAATGCCTTCTTTGTGTAAAGATTTAGAACGTGTATAATGTATTTTATCTATTCTTAATGTGTTGGCCAAAGCTATCTTTTGATTTTCGAGTGCTTCAATAGTGTTGTTGATCTGTTGAATTTTCTTGTTGTAGATATCTTTAGTTATGTTTAGCACATCTTGTTCTTTTACTAAATTCTCTTTAAGCCGTTCAATCTTTTCCAATTCATTTTTATGGTTGAGTTCACTTTTTTCTTTAATGCTGAGAAGACGGTTTTGGTACTGGGCATCGAGGTCTTTCATTTTAAAAAGTTTTGTGCCTTTTTCAACAAATTGATTTTCCTTTACATAGACCTCGTCTAAAAATCCATCTACAGGTGCGGTGATCTTAAAGTCACGTTGCTGTGGGTCAAGTGCTGTCAATACACCTGTACCTTCAATATTCTGCTGCCAGGGAAGTAAAAGCAGCAGAACAAATACAAAAAATATACCTGCAGTAATAAGCAGAAAACGTTTGATGACGGGGTGCTGCTTGACTAGTTTTAAGGCCTTAAATTCATGCATCTGAATCTTTCTCCTTACGCAATGTATGGTTTAGTTTATCTATCTTGTAAAAACCTTCAAAACTGTCATAAATATAGTCAATCTGTTTAATGAAGTCTTTCATTGTGTAGGTAATAGAGATAATAATGATCTCTGCGGCAACAAATTCCCCAATAGGCATGGCCCCTTGAAATACGAGGTAGCCTCCTAGTATGAAGAAACTGCTTAAGATGAAACCTTCAGACACGTAAGACAATGAAAGTTGTTTAATAATAACAGAAAATATATTATTTCGTTTATTTACAAAATCTGTAAGCAGGGCATCAAGTTTGGTATAAATATCTTCGGGATCACCGTTGGAAGAGGGAATATCTTGAATAAAATAAATTGCTTCATGTTTAGCATTGGAACGTTCTGTTGCCAATCTGGGGCCTTCTCTACCCAAAATAATCATTATAATGGAAAATATAATAATAAAAAATACACCCAAGGCAAACAATGAAACATCAAAAATAAGTAATAACACAAGGCTTATGATCAGTTTTACAAGTAGTGAGGACCCGGCAAGGAGCAAATTTGGAAACAATTTTTGTATAGAGATGACATCAAAAAAGTAGTTCATATATTTATCTAAATTTTCTTTATCTCTATGGTTTTTGTTCTCAGCTGCCAATCTGGATATCTCAATCGCTTTGTTTACAAAGATCTTTTGTTCAAATTTTTCTATCATATAAGACTTGAGTACTTGTAGTGCTGTAATCATAAAAAAGATAATCATAATAATAAAAGCCATAGC
Source organism: Sulfurovum sp. (assembly GCA_015661535.1). Classification (GTDB taxonomy): domain Bacteria; phylum Campylobacterota; class Campylobacteria; order Campylobacterales; family Sulfurovaceae; genus Sulfurovum. The sequence goes on from DQVY01000268.1 coordinate 3,815, forward strand.
ATAGATAGAGACAGTTGCATGTGCCAACACACTGTTGATAATAAACGCAGAGGTTAAAGGCGTCACTAGTAAAAGAACAGATTCTATGGTAGAATAATACAATAAATAGAGAATGTTTTTTTTATCTTCCTGAATGATCTCTTTAAAATTGACAGTGATCAATGAAAGTAGTTGTAAATTAGTCATAAATATTTTTTATTCTCTTCCTATAAATTATTGATCATAAATGTAGCATATTGTAGCAGAGTTGGGTATCTATTTGTCTTGAAATAGCATAATATTGCAGTAAAATGAAATATATACAGATTTAGGTGTGAAGAAAAGTAAAGACTTTACTAGAATTAGAAATTATAATTTGCGATCAGTCTTACTTGGGTATAGTCGGTCATGTTATTTGTTTTTGCATCTATATCTGCATACGCAACAACAATTTCAAAACGCTCATTAAAGCTGTATTCAAGTACAGCATCTACCTCTTCTAGATGATAGCTATCTGCTTTGTCTGATCTAAAGTTTCCATAAGCGATTCCAGCATTTAGGTTTTCTATGCCTATGGCTTTCAAATGGTATCCAACTCCAACGGTCCATGCCTCTCCAGCCTGTCCCATAGCATCAAGTGTCTGGTCTTCCATAGAAGTAAAGAGGGGGCCTCCTCCAAGATTTAGACTGCTTGCACCGGTGCTGCTACTGTCCTTATTGTATGCTATTAATATATGTAAACCTATTGTTTCTGCCAGCACTTGTATACTGCCACCAAAGGTACGTGCATTTTGTTTTTCTAAAAGGCTTGTACCTGTTTGAGTGGAAGCATCGTATTGTAAACCAAGATTGATATCTATATTTGGGGCATGTAGTGTGTATGCTGCTTCTGTGTAGAGTACATTAGCAATATCTGTGTAATAATAATACCAAAATGAGAGTGATAAGTCTTTCACCCCATTGTAGAGTGCAGAAGCATAAAAGACACCATCAATCGCATCTGTTCCTAATGTTTCCCCTATGTTAACAAAGCGACTGGCATCTACGCCATTCTCCCAGCCTGCCATTTTACGAATAAATCCAGCTTGCATAGTTAGGTCTTTAACATCAGTGTTACGAATAGTATAGGCTTCAAAGTAGTTAGGTATCATGCGAATATCATCCGGGTCAGCATGTGGTGTATCAATAATCTGCCTTCCTAATATGACTTCAGTATTGTCCCATTTTCCTTTTAGAAATGCTTTTGTTAAGAGTATAAAACTGTTATTCTCTGCATTAAAAAAGTCATTATTGATTTGTAAATCATTTTGTTGTTTTGGTAGTTTTAAAACAGTATAGGCAGAGAGACCCAGGTTCCATCCATAGTATTTTTTACTATTTAAATGGAAATGTCCTCCCAATGCATAGGCACTCTTATTAGTGTTTGAAGCATCACTTAAAGAGATGTACCCCATGCGTATACGACCATAAGTATGATCAACAGGATTATTTTCTCCTAAAATATTTCGGACACTTTTTATTGTAATAGTGGTATTGTTTGCATCATCATGTGAATGAGACTCTTCAGTATGGGGGTATATTGGTATGAGAGAGAGTGTAAATATAGTATAGATATAGAGTACTGTCTTTATGATTTTTCTATACTTCATATGTGATACTCCCCCCCCAATAAAATTTGGGGGGAGTTTATCGCAAAATACCTTATAGTTAATTAAAAGAGCCACTTTCAAATTCCCCATTCCAACTCAGCCAATATCTTACTCCATTTTGATTAAAATTGACTCTATGAGACCCATCTTTCTATATGTGCTTTGGCATCTTCATAGCTTGAAACAGCATCAATAATAAG